>PTLJ01000251.1 GCA_002938045.1 Alphaproteobacteria bacterium MarineAlpha3_Bin4 | reverse complement strand
GTCGGCGCCCGATGAATCCACGTCGCTGGGCAACTGCTCGCCCATGATGCGTTTAGCCTCCTCAGCGGCAACGTTGATCAGGTTGACGCCGCGCCCGACCTCCTTGGTTGAATCTTTGATAGACATGCCGGATTCGAGTGAAATACCGTAGGCTAATTCATCCTTGCGAGCCGTGATTTCGGCCGCCGTGCCCTTGAGGATTTCCGAACGTTCGTGGGCTGTTAGGGTCGGTTCGTACTCGTAGATGGCGTCAATGGCTTTCTTAACTTGATCGAGGCTCATGCGCGGCACCGTACCGACTACTTCGTTGGTATAGGGGTTGGTAACCTCGATCCTCTGGTCGGAATCGACCCAATTGCCAGCAATCAAATTTTTGAGGTCGAGTTCTAGTTTCAGTTTGGTAGCACTTGCGTCGTTCATCACTTTTCTCTCCGGTTTGTTGGGCTGGGTCAGCTGTTGTTCACGTCATCGCCGTTGACGGCCATGTTGGGCGTATCACCGTCGATCAGCTTCTGGCAATTGTCGGAAAAAAATTGAAACCGCGCGGCTAGGGCCTCGTCGGCACAATAGGCGATATGCGGCGTCAGTATGACGTTATCGAGCTCCCGCAGTTTGCTGTTCGCATCTAGCGGTTCTTTCTCGTAAACGTCTAGGCAAGCGCCGCCGATCTTCCGTGCCGCGAGCGCTTCCGTGATAGCAGCTTCATCGACGACGGGGCCGCGGCAGGCATTTGCGATGATGGCTGTCTCCTTCATCATTTCAAACTGGGCAGTGCTCATCATGCCCTTAGTCTCCGGCGTCAAAAGCACGTGCAAAGTGACAAAGTCCGATTCCTTTAAGAGTTCATCCAGGGAAACAGAGCGCACATCATCGTCGGTGATCTCGATATGGGGGTCGTGGGCAATTAGGTTCATGCTGAAGCCCCGCGCGATGCGGGCCGTGGCCTTTCCGATGTTACCGTAGCCAACGATGCCGAGCGTCTTGCCCTTGAGCTCCGGCGTACCGATAAAGTCGGTTGTCTTCCAGTTGCCGCTTTTCATCATGGCGTCGAAGTTGGTGATCTTCTTAGCCAACGCTAGAAAGCAAGAAAAGACCAGTTCAGCGACGGACTGTGCAGCGACGTTAGGGGTCACGGCAACGTAGGTTCCGTTGGAATTGCAGGCCTCGAGATCAACATTGTTGTAGCCTGTTCCGCAGTGGATCATCTTAAGGTTTGATCCGCTTTTGATGAGATCGGCATCAACGCTTATGTGGCCTGGAACCAACACGTTGATATCGGTGATACTACCTCGCATCTCGTCCTCGGTCTGCAAGAGGACCTCCATTCCATCTGTAAAAATACCGTCGATAAAGGCGGCTGTTTCTTCCTTGGCATTGGTTACGATTGATATTTTTAGGGCCGACATCGCTTTCTCCATGGTCGTCTGCTTTCCCTACCCCCGCCGACAACACTGGGCCATCGGACCTATTACGCGAATAGTTGGCAAAGTTTCTCACAAGGCCCAAAATGGGTCCAATTCTTAAATCCAATGCCTCGTATTTGTTTTCTCATGGGCAGCGGTCGGGGAAAATATGGCGAACCGAAAAATAGTACTGACCGGTGGTGCAGGTTTTTTATTGTCGTATGTGTTCGAGAAATATGCTGCCTTGGGTGACGAGGTGATTGTATTCGCGAGGACAAAGAAAAGCGACCTTACTAATTATGCGAAGAAGATGTTAGAGGACAATCCGACGACTAGCTACGTAGAAGGCGATATCCGCGACCAGGAAGCAGTGGGAAAGGTAATTGATGGTGCAGAACTGGTTTACCATTTCGCGGCGCTGATGGGGACGAGTTCCCGGTTCAGGCAGGAGGTCATCACTACCGAGGTCAATATCATAGGTACGCTGCATGCCTGCGAGGCGGCGCTGAATGCCGGCGTCAAGTATTTCATTTACGCCCCGAGACCGATGAAAACTGGCTGGCTGACGCCTTACATCATCACTAAGACGGCCTCTACACAATTCGTCCAGATGTATCATGAGACCTATG
>PTLJ01000250.1 GCA_002938045.1 Alphaproteobacteria bacterium MarineAlpha3_Bin4 | reverse complement strand
GCCACCCTGCGGTGCCGTTGCTATTGCTGGCGCTGAAAGTCAACGGCGTCGACGTGTCATCGAAACCAGGCGCAATGACTTCGGCCGTGCATAGCAACCACGACATCGCCGAAACGGCAGTCGCAATGAGCCGGGCGATCGCCATGCTGAAGGCGGAAAGCATGCTCTAAACACTGCTTCGTCGATTTAACCGACGCTATTTTGTGCTTACTTAGCCAGCGGGTTTAGGCGAGTGTGAGCGGTACAAGGCGATGCTCTAGTATCCGATCGCACAGCCATCTTTTCGTGGTTCCGAGCCGCCGGTTAGTGTGCCGTTGTCCCAATCAATCCATATCGCCTGCGCGCCACCGATCGGCTTGTTCGGACGGCCCATGGAATGGCCAAGCAACTTCAGACCGTTAATCACGTCGGAAGAGAACCTACTTTCGGCTTCCACGTCTCCCCCTGGTGTTGGGAACAGGCGTGGGAGGTCCATGGCTTCCTGGAGGTTGAAACCGAAATCGAGAACCCGGGTCAGAAAATGGGCGTGGCCATAGGCCTGATAGGTGCCGCCCATGACACCGAACGGCATTTGAACACGGCCGTTCTTCAAGAGCATACCGGGAATGATCGTATGCAACGGCCGCTTATTTGGTGCAATGCAGTTAGGGTGGCCGGAGACGATCGAGAAAGCCTCACCGCGGTTCTGCAGCAATACGCCCGATTTTGGGGCCACCCGGGCGCTGCCGAAACTTTGGAAGACGGAGTTGATGAGGCTGCAGGCATTTCGCTCCTTGTCGACGACGGCGATGAAGACGGTGTCTTCGTGGTTGGGGATCGTTGGCAGCTCTGGCACCTCCATGGCGCGGCCAGGGTCGATCTTGGCCCGCAGTTCGTCGGCATAGGCGGCCGAAAGGATATGCTCGATCGGCACCTCGACCTGGGCTGGGTCGCCGATATAGGTGTCGCGGATGGCGTAGGCGAGCCGACCCGCTTCGATCTCGATGTGTAGACGCTCGACGGACTGTGAATCGATGTCGCCGGGGTCGTAACCAGCGAAAATGTTAAGCATCACCAGCGCCGTCAAGCCCTGGCCGTTTGGCGGGCATTCAAGCACCTCGTAGCCGCGGAATTCGGTGCGGATTGGGGTCACGTACTCACCTGACGCGGTGGCAAAATCCTCCATAGTATGAAGGCCGCCGAGGCTCTGCAGATATTCGACAATATCTGCCGCTACCTGGCCGGTGTAGAAAGCCTCGCGTCCCTGCTTGGCGATTATTTCCAGGGTTGCGGCTAGCGCTGGTTGGCGATGTATCTCGCCGACCCTGAGAGGTCGATCGTCTGGTAAAAAAAGCTTCGTCGCGTTCTTGTCTTGGCGAATAAGATTCTCCGATTGATGCCAATCAAAACTGACCCGAGGGGTAATCGCATAACCATCGCGGGCGAACGCAATCGCCGGCTGCAGCAATTCACCCAAATTCTTAGTTCCGTGGTCCTGAATTAGCCGGTCCCAGGCATCAACAGCGCCGGGAATAGTTGCCGCGTGGGGCATGGTCTGATGAATTTCGGTGATGCCTTGCTCCTGGAACCATTCCGGCGTTGCCGCTGCTGGCGCTCGCCCCGAACCGTTATAGGCAATGATGTCGCCCGAGCCACCCGGTGAGTAGAAAATGAAACAATCACCACCGATGCCGGTCGATTGTGGTTCTACGACGCCTTGAACGGCCGCCGCCGCAACTGCCGCATCGAGCGCGTTGCCGCCTGATTTCAACACGTCGACGGCGGTAGTGGTGGATAACGGATGCGAGGTGGCGGCAATGCCATTGACAGCGTGGACGGTCGACCGGCTGGGAAGTTCAAAATTTCGCATAACGATTCTTATTTTTTATTTCAATCGGTTTGACTGTTTTTATTTGACTGCAGATTGGCCCGCCATGGCGGGTTATTTGGGACTTGAAGATACCGCCATTTGCCGATTAGAGGGATGCAATCGGCAGTAAAGCGGTCTATCGTATACCAAGCAACGAAAGTGGAGCAAAACACTTGGGCTGATTAGTT
>PTLJ01000025.1 GCA_002938045.1 Alphaproteobacteria bacterium MarineAlpha3_Bin4 | reverse complement strand
GGTCGTTTCGCGGTGCCGCTCGCCGATTGACCACGGAGCTGCGCGATTTTGTTTGGCTCGCTGCGCAATCGTAATTCCCTAAATGACTCGAGAGGTGATCTAAATTCGGTAATGTTCGCAGCGGAAGGCGGCGAAAGAAATGTTCACCAGCCCAGCAATACGGTATTTGAGGAAGAGGACGACGGCGATCCCGCCTTTATGGTAAAGACTGCCGCGGCCGGTATCTAAAAAACCATCGGGGGCGAAGATGTCTAACTGTTCACGGGATAGGCTGGATGCGCTGGCGGCTAGCGATCAGGATCGCAGCCAGAACGCAGACGCCGCCAGCATATTGCACCATCTCCAGCCGCTCACCCAGGTAAAGTGTCGCTAGGACGATGACGGCCAGCGGCTCCATGTTGAAGACCATCGCGGCGAGGGCGGGCGTGGCGAGGCGCATTGCGATGAACTGAAACAATAACCCGTTGACATAGGCCGCCGCCGCCACGTTGAGACCAAGCCAACCGAGACCGGTCGTTGGCAGGGCAGGGCCGCCGAAAGCAAACACCGCCATTATCGTCAGCGGCCCGGCGATGATGTGGGTGAAGACGGTCATCGTCATCAGGCCCGTTGTCCTTGCCGCGCGGGCACCGAATACGAACATCAGGACGCCGCCGACAGACGCCAAGCACGCGCATAGTAGGCCGCGCCAGTTCAGTTCCGCGAACGACGGCCCTAACGCCAGGCCTAGGCCGATGAAGGCGAGCACGAAGGCGAACAACGATGCCACTGCCGGCAGCCGCCAATTGCCGAGCGCCTCGACTGCAAGCACGATGAGCGGAAACGTATAGAATACCAACACGGCTAGGCTGATCGGGATGTAATGGACTGACCAGTTGTAACCGTAGTTTACGAACAACAGGCCGGCGACCATCAACATCAACGGCGTCATGGCGTTGCGTTCCGGCAGCAGGGGTCGGCGCACGAAAGAGACTATGGCGAGGGAGATTAGCAGGCCGGCGACGGTGCGGAATGCGACCACCGTCAGTGGATCGCTGCCGCCCGCATAGGCGACGGTGGCGAAGGTGATGCTGACGCCGAAGCTGGTTGCGGACACGCCAGCGGCAATAACGCCGCGCAGCTGCGATCTACTGTCATAGGTTAGTGCCGTCATTGTCGTCGTTCCTTTCCGGCCATTTGTTTTTGAAGGGCAGGCAACGGCCGGCAAGTAATGTCTCGTCAGCATTAACCCAAGTGGCGCGGTTTATCTAGCGGTCGAATGGGACGGGTGAATCCAGTTTACCGAGCAGACGCCGACGAAGTCGGATGACGGAGCAAAACTTGTGCTCGCATTCGCAGAGCCCTGGTAGGGGCGAAGTTTGCTGCTAGCTGCCGGTGATGGCGTCGCTGTTACCTCCGGTAGAATTTCTTAATCGTTACACTTCTTTGAGTTTCTAGCATCTGGTCCCTACTTTAAAGTATTCGTGATACATGCATGATAGGGGATCTTGCCGAATTTCTAAATGTTGGGTATTGGTTGAAAAAACTGGTGAACAAAACGAATAAGAGTGGAGCTTGTAATGGGCGTTTTTTCAACTCCGACAATAGTCAACTCTTGGAACGAGTGGGATCCCCTTAAACACGTTATCGTCGGGGTCGCAGATGGTTGTTGCATTCCGCCCGCGGAACCGGCAAGCGAACCGAAGATCCCCGTTGACAGCGACATGCGGGGGCGCCATGGTCCGCGCCCGCCGGAGACAGTGGCCCACGCCAACGAGCTTCTAAACGATTTTGTCCGTATCCTGGAAGGGCGTGGCATCCGCGTCGACCGTCCGACGCCCATCGACTTCAATCAGAAGATCAGTACGCCCGATTGGACCCATGGGACAATGTTCGGCTGTACGCCTCCCAGGGATGTCCTTCTGACGTTGGGTAGCGAAATGCTGGAAGCTACCATGTCCTATCGGTCCCGCTGGTTCGAATACCTGTGCTATCGGCCGCTTTTGAAGCGCTACTGCTCGGAAGACCCCAACATGCGTCACGAAGCAGCTCCAAAACCGCGCCTGACGGACCGATCTTATAAGCCCGATTACTTATCCGAAAACATTACCATTGAAGAACGTCTTGATATGGTTGCTCGTAAGGACTTCGTTACCACCGAGGAAGAACCCCTGTTCGATGCCGCCGACGTGCTACGCTTCGGCAAGGATCTGGTCGTGCAACACGGGTTCACAACTAACCTTCTTGGCATCGATTGGTTGAAGCGCCATTTTACTGACCACCGCGTTCATGCGGTGAATTTCCCTGGCGATCCCTATCCCATCCACATTGATGCTACCTTCACACCGCTCCGCCCGGGGCTGATCATCAACAATCCGGAGCGTCGATTGCCCGACCAACAGCGCGCATTTTTCCACCGCAATGACTGGGAGATCGTCGATGCGGCGCCGCCCGCCCATAATGAGCCACCTCCACTTTGTTATTCATCTGTCTGGTTGTCCATGAATGTCTTGGTTCTTGATCAGCAAACAGTTTGCGTCGAGGAGACGGAGGTTTATCAGGCCGAACAGCTCGACAAACTCGGCTTCGAGGTTATCCCTATTCCCTTCCGCGAAGTCTATCCCTTCGGTGGGGCGCTACATTGCAATACCACGGACGTTTGCCGCGAAGGCGACTGTCAAGATTACTTTCCGAATCAATAGGCGGGTGGCAATCGACTCAACGGGCTGAAATTATGTTGTGTTCCGGTCCATAGGGAAAGTCTGTGATGTTCTCCGCTCCATCCTCGGTGACCACTAGGATATCGTGTTCGCGGTAGCCACCCGCGCCGGGAAGACCCTCGTGCAGCATGATCATCGGTTCCATGGAAATGACCATGTTTGGCTCCAGTACGGTCTCTACGTCTTCCCTCAACTCCAAGCCGGCTTCACGACCGTAGTAGTGCGACAAAACACCGAAGGAGTGGCCGTACCCGAAAGTGCGGTACTGCAGCAGGTCGTGCTGCTTGTAGATCTCGTTTAACTCATGAGCGATTTCGCAACACCGAACACCTGGTTGGATGAGTTCCAAGCCGCGCTCATGCACTTGAATGTTGACCTCCCAGAGCCGCAAATGATCGTCGCTGGCGTGATCAAGGAAAAGTGTGCGTTCGAGAGCCGAGTAGTAGCCGGAGATCATTGGAAAACAATTAAGGATAAGAATATCCCCCTTCTCCAATTTGCGGCTGGTTAGCGGATTGTGGGCACCGTCGGTGTTGATGCCCGACTGGAACCAGGTCCAAGTATCCATTAACTCTACGTGTGGGTAGGTGGCGGCAATCTCTCGCACCATGGCACGGGTCGAGTGGAGTGCGATCTCGTATTCTGGAACGCCCTCGCCGATCGCCTCAAGGCAAGCGCCGCCACCAATGTTGGCGATGCGTGCGCCGTTCTTGATGACGGCAATCTCCTCGGCCGACTTGAACATGCGCATGGACATGGCCGGCTTGGCGACATCGACAAACTCGGAGCCAGGCAACGACGCCTCCACCTTAGCGCGGCTATCAAGGTTGATATGGTCAAACTCAATGCCGACACGGCTGCCGTCCGGGATCAGCTTTTGTACGGCGCGGAAATAGTTATCCCGATGCCAGTCGGTATAGGACAAGTTTTCACCTTGGGTGCGTCGCCATGGCTGGCCGCCGTCGACGTTGGCCGAGATCAAACTCGCGCTGTCCTCCGTAACAACCAACCCGTACGGCCGACCGAAGGCGCAATAGAGGAATTCGCTGAAGTAGATTATATTGTGGTACGAGGTGAACAACGTTGCCTCAATTCTAGCCTCGACCATATGCGCGCGTAACTTAGCCAGCCGGCCGGCCATTTCAACGGCGGAGAAGGTCGGCATCACGTGCTCTCCGTTCTTGATCACGATTAAGTCTTCCACCATCCCCCCGACGCCAACTTGTTGTGGGGCTTCATGATTACAGAACACCCGAAGCAGGACCAACATCAATTGCGTTTAAGCCTTGTATATGGGTATGAAGTATCGGCGTTGAACGATAGCGTCGGAGCGGAATCGAACGGCGTTAATTGTTGAAGTGCAACTTGGCCACGGCCGAGAATTTAGACTGCGAAGCCCCTGTAGGCTGGAAATTACCGGCATTGACGTCACAAGGGTTTATGTCGGTCTATTTCTGTCACAACAAACTAGACTACCATCTCTTGCCGTTGGGGATGGAACGAGCCGGGGCCTTGTCTCAAACCGTGTGACCGGGCATAAACACCAGACCGATGGCGGCTCCCAGCCCTACTGCGGTCCGATAGATAGAACGCCAAGGTGGAGGGAATTTCCTCATGAAGATCGCCGTTCCAAAAGAATGCAGACGGGGCGAAGCGCGCGTCGCCGTCTCCCCGGAAGTCGTCAAGAAACTAATCAAATTCGGGTTCACCGTCGCCGTCGAAAAAGGCGCTGGCATCGGAACGTCCTTTACCGACGCTGCCTACAAGGAAGCCGGCGCGCAGATCGCCCCCGGTGCGGCCGCGACCTACCGCGGCGCCGACATGGTATTCAAAGTCGCGGCGCCGGAATCCGGCGAGTTGGCGACGCTGAAGAAAGGGACAATTCTAGTCGCGCACCTCAACGCGCTGGCCGACATCAAGGGCATGCAAGCCCTGGCTAAGACCGGCGTCACTGCTTTCGCCATGGAGATGATGCCGCGCATCTCCCGCGCACAGTCAATGGACATCCTGTCGTCGCAGTCGAATCTGGCTGGATACAAGGCGGTACTTGACGCGGCTTCTGAGTTCGGCCGTGTGTTGCCGATGATGATGACCGCTGCGGGTACTGTGCCGCCAGCAAGGGTATTCATCATGGGTGTCGGTGTCGCCGGATTGCAGGCGATTGCAACGGCCAAACGCCTCGGCGCTATCGTCACCGCGACCGACGTGCGGTTGTCGACCAAGGAACAGGTCGAGAGTCTTGGTGGCAAGTTTCTTGAGGTCGATCCAGAGATGGAGAAGGACGCCCAGACCGAAAGCGGCTACGCCAGGGAGATGCCGCCCGAGTACTTCGAGAAGCAGAAGCAGGTCGTCGCAGAACACCTCAAGAAGCAGGATATTGTCATCACCACAGCGCTAATTCCGGGCCGCCCGGCGCCGATTCTCTTGACTGAAGGTATGGTTGCCACTATGCCAGCCGGGTCCGTGATCGTTGATCTCGCGGTCGAGGCCGGTGGCAACTGCTCGCTAACCAAGCTCAATCAGGTGACGACTACAAAGAACGGCGTCAAGATCATCGGCCACGGCAATGTCGCCAGCCGAATGGCCGAGGACGCTAGCGTGCTCTACGCTAAGAACCTGCTCAACTTCATCACGCCGCACGTCGACCCCGATAGCAAGTCGTTCGCCTTCGACTGGGAGGACGAAACGATCAGCGGAACCCTGGTTACCAAGGATGGCAGGGTCGTCCATCCGCGGCTGGTCGAATTGGTGCAACCGGCGAAGAAACATAAGTCTAAGATACCCGCCGCAAAAAAAGCCAACGGATAGTAATCGTGGACCCGGAAACCATTGCGGATCAGGCTTCGAAGCTGGCGACTAGCGCCGCCAAGCTATTCCAGGATGCGGAAGAACTGGCGCAACAGACGACAGAGTTCGCTACCCAGCAGTCAGCGGCCGGGGGCGACCCGTTCTTGGGCCTATTCACCGTTTTCGTGTTGGCGTGTTTCATCGGCTTCTATGTCGTCTGGAGCGTCACCCCGGCACTGCATTCGCCGCTGATGGCGGTGACAAATGCTATCAGTTCCGTGATCATCGTCGGCGGTCTGCTCGCCGCCGGTCCGGTCGAGATGGATTTCTCCAAGACCATGGGCTTTCTCGCAGTGACACTGGCGTCGGTCAACATCTTCGGCGGCTTCATCGTCACCCAGCGCATGCTCAGCATGTTCAAGAAGAAGAAATAGGCGGCTGGGCAAATGGAATGGACGGGATTCGCATATCTCATCGCTTCGGTATTGTTCATCCTTGCCCTGCGGGGCCTGAGCTCACCGGAATCGGCTAGACAGGGCAGCAATTACGGTATCGTCGGCATGGCCATCGCCGTCATTACCACGCTGATGGAGCCGGGCGTCGTCAGCTTCGGCATGATCATTCTTGGCATGCTGATCGGTGGCGCCATCGGCACCGTAATCGCACTCAGGATCCAGATGACGGCGCTGCCGCAGCTGGTCGCCGCTTTCCATAGCCTAGTCGGCATGGCCGCCGTTTTTGTCGCCGCGGCTGCCTTTTACAACCCCGAGGCCTACGGCATCGGTGCCGTCGGCGACATCCACACAGCTAGCATCATCGAGATGTCGCTCGGCCTCGCCATTGGCGCCATCACTTTCTCCGGCTCGGTGATCGCGTTCGCTAAGCTGCAGGGTATTATGAGCGGTAACCCGATCACATTCCCGATGCAGCATCCCTTGAACGCCGCCATCGCTATCGCCATCGTGGTCGTAATCATTGCCCTGCTCGGGGCGCAGTCGTCAGGCCTGTTCTGGACCCTGGCCGCACTCAGTTTTCTGATCGGGGTTCTGATTATCATCCCGATCGGTGGTGCTGACATGCCAGTTGTCGTCTCCATGCTCAATTCGTATTCGGGCTGGGCCGCATGCGGCATCGGTTTTACGCTCTCTAACCCGGCCTTAATCATCACCGGCGCGTTGGTCGGTTCGTCCGGCGCCATTCTTAGCTACATCATGTGCCGCGGTATGAATCGCTCGATCTTCAACGTACTATTGGGGGGGTTTGGCGGCGATGCAGCTAATGTCGGGACTACCGTCGTCGGCGACAAGACAGCCAACGCCGGAGCTGCCGCCGACGCTGCCTTCCTGATGAAGAACGCGTCCAAGGTCATCATCGTGCCCGGTTACGGCATGGCCGTCGCGCAGGCCCAGCACGCGCTGCGCGAGATGGCCGGTGCCTTGAAGGCAAAAGGGGTCGAGGTCAGCTACGCCATCCACCCGGTTGCTGGGCGCATGCCGGGACACATGAATGTGCTACTGGCCGAGGCCAACGTGCCCTACGACGAGGTCTTCGAGTTGGAGGAGATCAACCACGAGTTTGCTACCGCCGAGGTCGCCTACGTGATCGGCGCCAACGACACCACTAACCCGGTCGCTAAGACTGACCCTCAGAGCCCAATCGCCGGCATGCCGGTGTTCAACGTCGGAAATTGCGGCACGGTGCTGTTCGTCAAGCGTTCGCTAAGTCCCGGCTATGCTGGAGTCGACAACCCGCTGTTCTACGCCGACAACACGATGATGCTGTTTGGCGACGCCAAGAAGATGACCGAAGAGATCGTCCAAGCGCTCAGTTGACGACGGACTACCGAGCGGCGTTACCGAACTTCGGAGCGGCTGTCGGCGCTCCGGTGACCCGAAAGTCTGCTGACGCCATCGGTGCCGACGGTTACGTTGAGAACGCGCTCCAGGCTGTCAAGGAACTCAGCCTGTTTGTCGGAGAACAGGTGCTGGAACCGATACCTGAGGCCGCCTCGCCGCTGGCGTCAAGCACTTTGGCGGTGTTGCTGTGGGCGATCTTGCAGGCGACGTTGGCCGGCAGTTACTTGAGCCATTGCCAGTGTTCGACGATCAGATCCAGATATGCTGCCCCCAGATAGCCAAGGTAGGACATGTTTGGTGTGCCCCAGGCACAACAAAACCGCGCTCAGGCCTGGGGCTTGGCACGGGGTTCCGTGCGGACGACCGGGGCACGGCCCTGTACGAGAAGCCGGCTAGAAGCCTTCACGCTCTAGACGCTTGCGCTCCAGCTTACGGGCGCGCCGAACGGCCTCGGCCTTTTCTCGGGTCTTACGCTCTGAGGGCTTTTCATAGGCGCGGCGAAGTTTCATCTCGCGGAAGATGCCTTCGCGTTGCATCTTCTTCTTTAGGGCCTTTAGGGCCTGGTCGACGTTGTTATCGCGAACAGTGACTTGCACGTTAGCTCGTCTCTTATCATGTTTATAACCGGAAAGTACGGATTTCCGTTAAGGAAGCGCGTTCTAACATATCACATTGGCGATGTGAAGCGTATTGTGGGTCTTCTGATAGCGGCGAAAAACCCTTTGTTTCCAGTTGCGGAGTGTAATTTCCCATGGCCATTCTCAAGATCGCTCGCATAGGTCACCCCGTGCTTGCTGGGATCGCCCAGCGGGTCGAGGACCCGATGGCCCCGGCCGTTCGCGGCCTGATCACAGATATGGTCGAAACCATGCTTGACGCACCGGGCGTCGGCCTTTCCGCACCGCAGGTCCACGTGCCGGCGCGTATTGTCGTCTTCGAGGTGCCGGAAAACCATGACACGGAGAACGGCGGCGTGCCGCTGACGGTGCTAATCAACCCCGAGGTCGAGCCGCTGAGCGAAGAGATGGAGGAGGGTGTTGAGGGCTGCCTATCTCTGCCGGGCATGGCAGGTCGCGTGCTGCGCTACACCAAAATCCGCTATAGAGGCCTCAACCCCGCCGGCGACGCTATCGAACGGGTCGCCGAGGACTACCACGCCCGCGTCGTGCAGCACGAGTGCGATCACTTGGACGGCATACTCTACCCGATGCGGATGACCGATCTGACTAGCTTTGGCTATATCGAGGAGATGACCAAGGCCTTAGACGAAAATGCCGTGGACGAGGCGGAGGCGGCCGAGCCGGAGGCCGCTGATGCCTAGCGTGAAGGACCGAGACCTGCAGCATACCCGCGACTGGATCCTGGAAGAGATGCTGGGACACGCTGCCTTCGGCGGCTGGACCCGCAAGGCGCTCGACGCCAGCACTGTCAACGCCGATCTACCGCTGGACATGGCTCGGCGTGCCTTTCCCGGCGGCTTGCCGCAGGTGGCCGATCACTTCGCCGATTGGACCGACCGTGGCATGCTGGCCGAGTTGGAAAAACGGAACCTCGAGACGATGCGGGTGCGCGAGCGCATCCACGCTTGCGTTAAAGCGCGGCTACGCTTTTTGGCTCCGCACCGCGCGGCAGTGCGCAGGCTACTGTCGTTCCTGGCGCTGCCGCCCAACGCGCCGCTAGCGGCGCGCATCACTTGGCGCAGCTGCTCGGTGATGTGGTATGCGGCCGGCGACCGTGCTACTGACTGGAACCACTACACCAAGCGCGGTCTACTGGCGGCGGTTTACACTACGACCATCCTCTACTGGCTTGCCGACGGCGGCGACGGAGAAGGAGACTTTCCAGACACCTGGGCCTATCTCGACCGCCGCATCTCGGACGTGCTCAAGACCTTCGGCCTGCCGAAGCGCATGAAGGCAATACTAGGTGACGCGTTGGGGCCGTGGTAAAGGTTGCACCGCGCAGGATTCTGACTTCGAGCTCGGGCCGAAACTGAAACGGGGCGGGGGTTTCACCGAGCCCCGCGCATCAGGGAAATTAGAAGCCCCCGCATTTTACGGGGGTGCCGGTCCCGGGGGCCAAACGCCGGCGGCGAGGGAAGAACCGGTGCATGCGGTTATGTCCTAGCTCCGGCGTACTTCCCAGTAATACCGGACACGGCTTTGTGAGACTCGCGCCCCCGCCAAGCTTAATATATATATTGGTCCTCGAACTGAACGCGACTTAAGCTGGATCATGAGCGACGAACAGTTACCGCCGGACCAACCCCTGGGACCCAACAACGGAACTCCCCTGCACGGTAGCGCGCCGCCGCCGTCGCTAGGCGAAGGTCTTGTCACGGGGGGGGCGACGGGGGCTGTTTCGGGTGTTAAGCCGGTCCGCAAGCCGGTCGGTGACTTAGCCGACCATTTTCTCAGCTGTTCCAAGCTAGGCCGTTACCTGACGGTTTCCGACGGCAGCCGATTCGTCATTACCGACGATTTCCGCACCGAGTCGGTGCAGCTGGAGGCGGCTGCCGTGGCGTCAATCTATTCCAAGGACAATCTCGTCGCTCAGGCGGCGTTGTTGCCGTTGGGCGATCGCGCGCACCGCCTTGCTCCGCGCCAAAAGGAAAAATTCGAACGTCTGTTTACCCTGATCGAGGAGCAGGCGCTTTCCGACGTAGTCCAGACCTCGGCCCGGGCAATCCGCGAGGCCAGTTTCCGGGCAGTCGAGATCCGCGCCATCGAGGCCGAACTGGGAGACAAATTGAGCCCGGCCCGGCAGTGCTATCGCAGGTTTCTGGAAGTGGTTAAGAGCCTGATGGACCGCAAGGTGACGGCGGGGCCGTTCCTGGACGAGTTCCGGGCCTTCACCCAGGATATCGCCGGGCGCCTTGATTTCGGCATCTACAGCTTCTGTCTCGACCGTTTGTTCGGTAGCTTGCGCGTGCCGATGAAGGTCAAGAAGCTGTTGGTGCTCGAGTTGCTCAACTACTCGCCACTGATCCGGCGCGAGCTCCTGACTAACATCCTTGCCTATCCTGGTCAGTCCCGCGAGCTAGTTGATTTCGTCAAGTACATGGTGCAAACCGAACTCGGCAACAACACCGCGATCGAGATTGAGTTGTTGGAGGCGTTCAAGTTGCAGCGCCTCAGCCTCGCCGATATAGAGGGCAGCCTGATGTCCGGCGTTGCGAGCTAGCCTGGACGCCCGTTCAAATAATCTAATTGGGGGTTACCGCCTCCTGGCCAGCCGCGGGAAGTTCGGCGACGGCGCCGTCGGACCGGGCATTAGCGAATAAATTCTCGTGCACCCAGCGCGCGTCGCAGAGGATGGCGGTGCCGAGCGCCGTGCCGCCCCAGCAGATCTTACGCGGGATTTCCTGAGCCGTTTGGTAAACTGCTCGATGACTGCCTTGCTGTGGGTCACGGCCCAGGGCATGTTTGGGAACTGAAGCGTGGGGCGACCCCATTCGACGCAGTAGAGGGCGATGCGGCCAATCGGGCCGTGGCGGATCGTATTGATGGCAAACGGATTGCGCAAGGCGCAGGCATATCGGCACCAGGGGGACATGAACTCGTCTTCGTCGGTGCTGCCCGACGTGTTCGCCAATAGCATCAGCTATTAGATCGATTATCACCTGCGCCGCCGCGTCCGCCTGGCCGTTTCTTGCCGGAGGCGGGAATTAGGCCCGTCCCTGAACGGCCTACTTGGCGATTGGCAATTCTGTGACAGTGTCGTTTTGGCTTTGCCGGAACTGATCGAGCGCGGCGGCGACGGCGTCGTCCGAGAGCGCGATAATGGCGGCAGCGAGCAAAGCCGCGTTCTTGGCCCCGACCTTACCGACGGCGAGTGTGCCGACCGGGATGCCGCCGGGCATCTGGGCTATCGACAGAAGGCTGTCTAGGCCGCCCATGATACCGGTCTCCATCGGCACGCCGAGCACCGGCAGCGGGGTGACAGCAGCGACCACGCCTGGCAGTGCCGCGGCCATGCCGGCGGCGGCGATGACGACGCGAATGCCGCGATCCTTGGCCGTTGACGCCCAGACGTGGACCTGCGTCGGATTGCGGTGCGCCGAGAGTGCCTTCGCCTCGTAGGCGATGCCAAGGTCGTCGAGTATGCCACAGACGATCTTCATGGTTTCCCAATCGGACTTGGAGCCCATGATGATGCCGACGATGGGGGTGGAGGTGCTCATCCACGCGTTCCTTTGCTTTCTCGCTACCGCCCGC
>PTLJ01000249.1 GCA_002938045.1 Alphaproteobacteria bacterium MarineAlpha3_Bin4 | reverse complement strand
CGTTTCCAGACTGACACAGTCCCGGCCCAGGTAATCGATGATTCGGACTATTCGCTTGCCGTATGCGCCGTTGATCAGCACAAGGGCCTTGCCCTCGCGTGGCAAAAGGGTGCCGATTGTTCCCTCAACAGTAAATGTGCCGCTTCCCTGAATGGGAACGCAGACATGCGTCTCAACAGCCTCGGCGATGTCAAGTAGACGGTTGCGGACGCGCTCGTCGGTGTTGATGAACTCCTCATCCCGCGATCCCCAGTCGTGCAGCATAGCTTCCTTGGTCGCGACCGACGTGGTTAAGGGCCCGGGAGTCAGAAGCCAGGGATCACGGTCGGTCGGAGCCATACAGAGCGCCTTTCAGCTAAAATGTGACAAGAACTCATTGACGCATTGTCGGGCATAAACGGTCAATAGGCCACAAAAATAAACATGCCAGTTGGTCATTTTTTGGGTCAGAAACGTCGGCCGACGATCACCACGAAAGTGAGCGATTGTCGGAAATGAAACGTTGAAAGCGTATGGCGATGTCAGCCGGTTTGATGGTCGGCCTTCCCAGGTCGGGCGTGGAGCCCGGCAGGATCCTCATATGTATGAGGTGCGGGCCAGCCTTGGC
Organism: Alphaproteobacteria bacterium MarineAlpha3_Bin4; assembly: GCA_002938045.1. GTDB lineage: Bacteria > Pseudomonadota > Alphaproteobacteria > Rhodospirillales > Casp-alpha2 > PTLJ01. Next base: position 1,490 of record PTLJ01000249.1, on the reverse strand, counting down.
CAACGCATGGGCGGTGCTTTGCTTGAGCCCGTCGAGCGAGTCGCAGCGGAAAGTGCTCGCGTATCCACAGGCGACGGCGGCCTGAGCAAAATCAACCCCGGACGAAACCGTCGGCTGACCGCCGGTGGAATCATAGGTCCCATTGTCGAGGACAACATGGATTAGGTTTTCGGGACCAAAGGCGCCGACGGTTCCGAGCGTACCCATCTTCATCAACAATGCGCCGTCGCCATCTAGAACGACAACGGGGTTGGGCGTACTCAGTGCGACGCCAAGGCCCATGGCGGCGGCACACCCCATGGAACCGACTTGATAGAAGTGTTGGTCGCGATCGTTAATTGTGAATAGTTCCCGGCCGCATTTGCCTGTGGTAGCGATTACCGCCGCCGTATCCGGTAACAGGGAGAGAAGCTGCTCCATGCTCGCAATTCTGGTTGGCATCTCGCCACCAAGAAACTTGTAAACGGCGCCGGCTTCATGCGACGAGGGGAGGGTAGCTGCCGACGGCCCATTTTCAGCGACGTCGTCCTTTTGCATGATCATGGCGAACGGAAGGCGGGTCTCTTCCATCGACGAAATGGCGGCGTCGAGCGCCACGGCAACTTCGGATGCGCTGGTCGGAAACGCGAGCCGCGGTATTCTCATCAGATCGAACAAGTCCGGCGTGATCTCACCCATTAGTTCGTGTTGCGGTTCGTCTTTGAGACCCGGCCCCGCCCGCCAGGTGGTGATCAACAGTGTCGGAATACGGAACGGATAGTTTAGTGAAGTCAGCGGATTGATAGCGTTGCCGAGGCCGGAGTTTTGGCACATCATCGCCGTGCCTCGTCCGGCCAGCCAGGCGCCGGCGGCGATGGCCACGGCCTCGCCTTCGCTCGCCGCGGTTACATACTCTAGATTTGGGTTCTCGATCACCCCGTTGATCAAGGGTGTCAGGAAGGAGCATGGAACACCGCAATAGAAATCGACGCCCCGTTTTTGCGCCGGTTCGAGAAATGCATCGGCGGTAATCACAGGAACTTGCCCGCGGGAAGAAGATTAGTTGCGTCGTCCACGTCGAGCCATTGGCCCGGAACGTAAGCATCGTATAGTTCATGACCTTTCGTGGAAAGACGGTAGAACCGATCGACAAGGCCCTCCGAATGCAACGACCCGTCCTCGACCAGGGCGTCCAACTCGGTGCGGAGGGGATCGCTACCCTTAGCATTGAGACGCGCCAAGCCGAAGCACTCGGCATCAACACACTCTTCGGCAAGGTTTTTGCCCATGGTCGTCAACCTGACCGATTCGCATTTCCGTTCTAGAGGATCGCTAAAAGATTCTACAACGCCTATTTTGCCAGCTTCCGCTGCAACATTCGCTGGAATTTTTAATATAGCAAATATGCAATACCTGCGAGAAAACCAAAGTACCCCGAGACGGCGATCTTCTTAAACATCTGGTCTCAGGTACAATCGCCGACACGCAAGTTGGTAGTGCGGAACGTCTCT
>PTLJ01000248.1 GCA_002938045.1 Alphaproteobacteria bacterium MarineAlpha3_Bin4 | reverse complement strand
AGGAGACGTTGACAACGAGATAATTAGCGTGGGAAGCAAAGGCGGCGGCGCCGGAAACGTAATCGGGGATTGCTTCGGCGGTCTCCTTGTTTTTGCCTAGGTTGACGCCGACCATGCCGCCGCCGCCACGTCTGAATGCGACCAGGCGCTGCAACACCTTCGCCTCGCCGTCGTTGTTGAAGCCCAAGCGGTTGACGACGGCCTTGTCGTCAGTCAGCCGGAACAACCGCGGACGTTCGTTGCCGGCCTGGGGCCGCGGTGTCACGCTGCCGACCTCGACGAAGCCAAACCCGAGCCGCAACAGGGCGCCCGGCACCTCTGCGCTCTTGTCGAAGCCGGCGGCAAGGCCGACCGGATTAGGGAAGGAGCGGCCCCAAACGGTGGTTTTGAGGATCGGGTCAGTGAACGGATCGTTGGCTCCAACAAAACCGCATTTCAAGGCTGCTATTGCCAAACCGTGCGCCGTTTCCGGATTGAGGCGCCGCAGCAACGGCCATACCAGGTCGTAGACATTCGGCATTCCGCCCCTAACCCTCGTGCTTGCCGCGTTCAGCCACGTGCTGCGGGAACAGGTGTGTTCCGCCGTTGCCGAGGGGCAACGGGTCGGCGCGCTGCACGGCCGCTATCACCAGGCGACCGTAGAGGTGCGGGAACAGCTGTCCGCCCCGCGACGGCTCCCATTTCAGGGCATCGCCCAATGGCGACGGATCGACAGTCAACAGCACTAGGTCGTCCTGCCCAGTGCGGTGCCTGGCGGCACTTTCGCGCACCTGGGAAGCGCTTGAGAAATGGATGTAGCCGTCGGTGAGGTCCTGCGACGATCCGCCATAGGTACCCGCCCCTCGAGCCAACTTCCATTCGCGACACGTGCAAATATGATAGATCGGTTCCGTAGCCATGCCGGGAAACTAACCGATCACCGCGGCAAAGGACAAACGTCGATTGGAACGCACTTTCGACGGAAAAGTAGGCCTGCCAGTCGAGGTTCTCGACATCTTCGAAATCCGACTAGCTATTCTCTACCAAGTACAAGTGGTGATGCCGGACGCAACTCCCTCGATTTCCACCGCCTCCGATCAGCCCTCGCCGCTGGCAACTGCTGAAGATGGAACCATCATCGGGCACCCTCGAAGGGCAGTCCGTGTCAATCCTGCCTTGAGATCAGTTCGTAGCCGGGTTTGATCCCGGCCCAGCTTTCCGCGGCCGGGCCTAAATCGTTAAAGGAGGCAGCCGCATCGTCGCAGCCACGGCCGGCGTCTGCCACCTCAAGACACTTCAAACCCTCGATGCCGTTTTGATAGAGACGCGGGACATTGGCGGCATCGTCGGCAGAACTCGTCATTTTCTCTACGATCACCTATTCTCGATAACAGCTGGTGACGGCATTAAATCGAACCATAGGCCTAATCACGCTAGACATGGTTTAGGAGCGCGATCGGGTAAAGTCATTTATTTATGGACATCCCGGAGATTAAAATCACGTATGTGCGCTTGAACGGCACATAAGGCAACATTTGATCGACCCAACCCACGCCCGGGTCGGGTAACTGCCCGTATTTAGGGAATAAGCAGCTATGTCCGATCACGCCTCAGTATTGTTTGCCAACGAGGCATTCTACATTGCTTTCGCAAACAAGGATCTCGAGGCCATGACCGAGGTCTGGGCTAAGGTGGCGGCGATTACGTGTATCCATCCAGGATGGCTTGTTCTAACGGATCGTGACGAAGTCATGGCCAGCTGGGAAGCGATTTTGGTCGGACCTGGGTCGCCAGAAATTTTCTGCGAGCAGGCCGTCGCGCATGTGTTCGGCGATACCGCTTACGTCATTTGTTACGAAGTTGTCGATCGAGACACCCTCCTCGCCACCAATGTCTTTGTCCGTGAGAGCCGTGCCTGGAAGATGGTTCACCACCAAGCGGGCGCTGCGCCACCACCACCGGTTGAGGATGACGATCCGCCGCCCAATATGATGCAGTAAAGAAGGATCCTGCCAGCGCGCCGTTCGGCACTGCGACCGGGACCCTCGGTATTGACAGATAGCGAATTGCCTTGCATGCCCCTTTGAATACTGGAACCAGCAATATGTTTGGCGGATCCATACACTCGGCGTCATGAGGGGAAAATGACCACCCGCACCATTCAGATTACCGATAGGGTATACGACTATATG
>PTLJ01000247.1 GCA_002938045.1 Alphaproteobacteria bacterium MarineAlpha3_Bin4 | reverse complement strand
CTTCATTTGGTCTCAGCCGAGCTGCCGCTATTGTAATATTCTAAAACTATGGCCGTCGCATGACAGCCAATCGAGGAGAGGACGGCGATGGCGCATCAGCGGCTCCGGAAATACAACACCAAAGATATTTATCCGGACCAGAAGCTGGATAACGATCTCTGCATGACGGTGCGCGCAGGTAACCGAATCTGGTTGCGCGGCCAAACCGGGTTCGACTTAAACGGCAACTTCCACGGCGAAGGTGATGCGGCGGCACAGGCGGACATGGCCATGCGGTGCGTTAAGACGCTGCTGGAGGAGGCCGGTGCCGAGATCGGACATATCGTCAAGACCACCATCTACATCACCGACCGCAAGTACCGCGACGAAGTCTACCAGACCATCGGAAAATGGCTGAAAGGGGTGTATCCTTGTTCTACCGGCTTGATCGTGTCCGGTCTTGCCAAGCCCGAGATGGTGATGGAGATCGATGTGGAGGCGGTGGTACCGGACGAGGAGTGAGAACTTTGTTGAGCGAGGACCAGACCAACCATTTCTGGGAACATGGCTATGTCGTCGCTTCGGCTGCTGCCGCGCCTGAGGTTCGCGAGACGCTTTTGGGCGAGTTCAACACCTGGAGAGAGGAGAGCCGGGAGCATGATGCCAATTACGGCTTCGACACGGTCGACGGCAAAGCCCGTTTTGATCTCGAGGAGGGGCACAGCGCCGAGCATCCGAAGCTGCGGCGGGTCGCCAATCCGGTCGACATTTCCGAAGCCTATCGCCGAGTTTTGTTCGAGGGCACAATCCCGGAGATGGTCGCCGACCTGATCGGCCCCGACGTAAAGTTTCATCACTGTAAGCTCAACATAAAAATGCCAGGCATGGACACCAGGGTCGAATACCACCAGGACCATCCCTACGATCCGCACACCAACGACGACATGGTTGCCATACTACTGCTCCTCGACGACATGTCAGAGGAGAACGGCTGCCTTCGGGTAGTGCCGGGCTCGCATTGTGAACGCTACAGCCATTTCAAGGACGACGAGTTCACCGGCATGACGACGCCCGAGCTTTATGACAACTTCCAGGCCCGTTCTGTACCGGTCGAGGGAAACGCCGGCGACGTGTGCCTGATGCACACCTGGACGGTGCACGGAGGCGGTCCCAATAGATCCAACAAGGTCAGGCGGCTCTTGATCTGCGATTACAACGCGGCCGACGCCTTTCCGCTGACGACGCCAGCGATCCCTTCGCCGCACAACGGCCGCATCGTGCACGGCAAATCGACCCGCATCGCGCGGCTGACGCAAACGGAAGTCGAGATTCGCACGCCTTACAAGGACGACTCGTTCTTTGGCCTCACCGGCCAGAAGGCGGCAGGAGAAAGTTAGACTGGATGACCTTTTCAGTGGTCGGACGCTGCCCGCTTCGCAACCAGTTCGGCATCGCCATTACCACGTCTAGCATCGCCGTTGGCAGCCGTTGCCCCTGGGTGCGGGCCGGCATTGGCGCTGTAGTGACGCAGAACGTTACCGACCCCAGGCTTGGAAACGAGATCCTCGACCTGTTGGCTGATGGCTTCTCGCCAAAGGCTGCCATCCAGCGGAAGACCGACCGCTGCGCCCATAGCGAGCACCGGCAACTTACTGCCATCGACAGCCAGGGCCGGACGGCGCATTTTACCGGCGCCAAGACGCTCGGCACCAATGCCGTTGCCGAAGGAAAGAACTGCATCGCCGCCGGTAACCTGCTTTCGAATTCCGGTGTTGTCCAGGCCATGGTCGCTGGCTTTGAGGTCAGCGGCGAAAGTTTTTTTGCCGACCGCCTACTGGCAGCGCTGCGAGCCGGCCTCGAAGCGGGTGGGGAAGAGGGGCCGGTGCGCTCCGCCTCGCTGCTAGTCGCCGGCGAGCAGTCCTGGCCCCTAGTCGATCTCAGGGTAGATTGGCATGATGCCGACCCCATCGGCCAGCTGACTAGGCTGTGGAAGGACTACGAACCGCAGATGGACGACTACGTTATCCGCGCCCTCGATCCTGACAGCGCTCCAAGCTTCCGCGTGCCGGGCAATCTGTGAGCGAAGCCCAGCGTAAGGCGTCGCTGATCGCGTTCTGCGCTTTGGTGCTCGGCGCCTGGTTCGCTGGTGCGTCGACGTTGTTCGTGCGCTTGAGCGAGCTCGGGCCCATCGCCACCGCTTTTCACCGCGTTTTCCTATCCGTTCCGGCGCTTTTAGTGCTGGTCGCATGGCGGTCCGATGGCGGGCCCGACCGCGGCGACCAGCCAGCCGATGCGCGTGAGTTCGCCTTCCTTGCCCTGGCTGGTGCCTTCTTCGCCGGCGATCTAATCTTTTGGCACCTCGCGATAATGAATACCCCAGTTGCCAACGCTACACTGCTGGCG
>PTLJ01000246.1 GCA_002938045.1 Alphaproteobacteria bacterium MarineAlpha3_Bin4 | reverse complement strand
GACCAGATAATTAAGTTGTTCTCCGCCGGTGAGGAAAGAGGCGTCGCGGAAGTGCTTGAGGCCACGGTTAAGCCCGCCGCGGCCGCTCCCGAGGTGCAAACAGCCGAGTCCGAGAACGCCGGCGTCGAACCACAGCCGGATTTGGAAGCCAAACCGGAGGCCCCGCAGACGGCCCAGGCTTTGGCGCCGGAGGTGGCAAAGCTATCGGACCCGCCGCTACCTGCAAACACAGGATTCTCGATCGGCAAATCGCTGGGCCTCGGCGATTCCGAAACCGCTGTCGCGGACCCGTCGGCCTGTATCAAGAAGCCTGCCTGGAAGACGGTGATCTGCACGCAGCCCGTCGAATGGCCCACGGGAATTAGCGCCGTCTTTAATGTTTTGTCCCGCCTCTATCGTGGCGCGAAGACAATCGTCCGTTACGACTCCGGCGTGGCGACCCAGTTCCATACGCTGTTTCGGACTGAATCGCTGGACGCTGTCGTTGAGCATTTCAGATCGCGCTACGGCCCTCCGATCGAGACGCCTGAGCGGTGGACGGCATTGTTCATGCAGCCGAGCCGGCTCAACCGCACCGCGCTATGGCGCAAAGTGGATGCCGGGGGAGGCGGCCACACCGTGCTTGAAATTCGTGAGATCGATGATCTCCGATGGTCGATGACCCCTGATACCAAGAATGGTGTGATCTGGCTTCATCGCGAAGGCGCCCATCCAATCTTCCGTTACCTCTCGGCGAGCGACCTTTTGCTGGCACGGATTCTTTCAAAAGGGAAATGATCGGCGGCGGGCGGCAACGGTTGCGATCCGCGCCCGTCAAATATTAAAAATGATAGGTTTTTCTGGGCGCTAACCGTCGCGGTGATAGGGATGGTCGCTGAGGATGCACTGGGCGCGGTAGAGTTGCTCGGCAAGCAGCCCGCGCACCAGCATGTGCGGCCAGGTTGCATGGCCGAAGGCGAGTGTGAGGTCCGCCTTTCTCCGCACGATGTCGTCGAGGCCATCAGCGCTGCCGATCGCGAAGACGACTTCGCGCACCCCGTCGTCGCGCCAGTCGCGAAGTCGGCCCGCCAGCTCTGTGCTGGTGACCGCCTGTCCGCGTTCGTCAAGCGCCACCAGACGCGCACCGCCAGGCACCGCCGACAACAGCAATTCGCCTTCGCGCCGCATCAGTTGCCGGCGTTTGAGCGGCTTCTTCTCTTCCACTTCGCGTAACGACAGGGGAAAGGTGATTCGCGCGGCGTAATGCTCATAGAGCGTCCGCTCGGGTCCAGCCTTGGCGCGACCGACCGCAGCGATCGTCAGTCTCATCCCTCGTCCCACCCCCTTCTCTCGGGAACGTTGATAGGCCGGCGGCAGTGCGCCGGTAGGTAGTCAGGCGGTCATCCCAGTAGAGGCGCCAGAATTCATCCAGATTTTCTCAAGATTGTAGAAATCGCGCACGTCCGGGCGGAACAGGTGAACGATCACGTCGCCGGCGTCGATCAGCACCCAGTCGCACTGGGGCTCTCCCTCGACAGCGACGCTACCGAGCCCGGACGATTTCATCTTTCGCTGGAGGTGGTCCGACAGGGCGCCGACTTGGCGTTGGGAGGTGCCGGTGGCAATGATCAGGTAGTCGGCGATCTCGGTCTTGCCGGTGAGGTCGATGACGATAACATTCTCGGCTTTGTCGTCATCGAGAGATGTTTCCACCAATTTCAGCACGTCAGCTGCCGGTGGCATCCTTTTCGGCTTCGTTATGGTTCGCTCCTTTCTTTTCTTTTGCCCAATCCCCCACCCCGCGCCCGAGCGGTTCAGCGGGTCCTCATATGGGCACGAATCTCAGTGGCGGAGGTCGGGTCCAACGGGGTCCGCATCGAGACCCAAGCCGGCGGCCTTGCCTCTGCCAGCGCCGATGCCCGGCGGCTGTCCAGCCGATATCGGGCTAAACGACGCGCCGCCTTTGACTTAGCGGCCTTGAAAGAATAGGTCGGCCGGGCGAAAACTGCAACGGGAACACTGTGAAATATCGATAACCAGTTGTGCCACTGGTGGACCTCCGCCAGGATATCGGCGCCCATCAGCCAGACAAATCTGATGTCCGGAAAGCGGTGTTTAAGGGCGTCGATGGTATCAACCGTATAGTGTGTACCGAGCTCATGTTCGAAATTGGTGACTTGTATATCGGCGCCATCCGCGAGTTCTTGTGCCGTCTTGAGGCGCTCGTTCAGCGGTGCCATGCAAGACCCCGATTTCAAGGGGTTTTGCGGCGAGACAAGCCACCATACCTCGTCGAGGGCAAGCCGCCCAAGCGCCAGCCTACTGATATGCAGATGGCCGCCATGGGCGGGGTTGAATGACCCGCCTAGGAGCCCGATGCGGCGCCTGCGCGGCGCTTTCAGAGACGGCATTCTAAGGACGGCACTGGCCGG
>PTLJ01000245.1 GCA_002938045.1 Alphaproteobacteria bacterium MarineAlpha3_Bin4 | reverse complement strand
GTGAATTGGCAGATACATGCCTGGAGTAGCATCAACCGGCTTGGTGATTACCATGACCTGCATAATCACCCACGTTCCTACCTCTCGGGCACCTATTACCTTAAGATGCCAGCCGAGAACTCCCGCAGCACGGCCGGCAACAGGGCCGACGTCCGGCCTGGCTGCATTACCTTCTACGACCCGCGGCCGAGCGTAAACATGAGCTCGATCAAAGGCGATCCCTACATCGAGCCCGAGTTCACCGTTCGGCCGGAACCGGGGCTGCTGCTGATGTGGCCTGGATTCCTCAATCACTTCGTGCACCCGAACCTGAGCAAGGAGACGCGGGTTTCCTTGAGCTTCAATATCGTACTCAAGTGGTCCGACGATTATTTGCCCCAACAATAGGACTGTGCCTCAGTCATATAACTCAGAAGGGTCGATCTCGACCTCGCTTATAATTGTTGGCTCGCCGTTTCTAACAGCATTAAAGAAACAATTGCGACGCCCGGTATGGCAGGTGACGCCTGCCTGATCGACCTGTAGTAGCCCCGTATCGGCGTCACAATCCCACCGGAAATCCTTCAGTGTTTGGATCTGGCCCGAGCTTTCACCCTTGCACCATAGACGCGCGCGTGAGCGCGACCAGTAACAGACGCGACCCGTTTTAAGCGTCTCCTTAACGGCGTCGCGGTTCATCCACGCCATCATAAGAACCTCGCCGGTATCAAACTGCTGAGCAATTGTGGGTATTAGGCCGTCGTTATTGAAGGTGATTGAGCGCAGAACCTGAGCGACACATGCTGCACCGTCGCCAATGGCTCCTGTTGTTTTCATCACCGGACCTTTCACCCTGTTTCTCCGACTTTCATCTGCCTTTGGCAACCCAGTGTCAACCGACTGGCATACGTAAAATTGAATGCGGGGCAGAAATGTTATGTTATAACAATTCTAAATACTTCCATAAGATACTACAAAACGGATCATGACGAAGACCACAACCCAAGCGTTTTTCGATACCGATCACGATCACTGGCGATGCCTAAACAGCGCGCTCGATCGCGCTGGAGCCCCATATGCAAGCTACGGGGAACTCGCCTAACACCGCTAAGGCTTCGGGTGCTGCAGTTGGTGTGGGGTGGCCACAAACCCCTCGGCGCGTACGACATCCTCGACACCCTGAAACGAGAGAGGCGCGGCGCGGCGCCGCCAACAGTCTACCGTGCACTCGTGTTTTTACTTCAGCAGGGCCCCGTGCACCGGATTGAAAGTCGAAACGCGTTTGTTGGCTGCTGCCTGCCAGAAACGCCGCACGGCGGGCAATTCTTGATCTGCCTTGTCTGCGGCTTAGCCGCCGAGCTAAATGACGTTCGAATTGATACGGCGATCCGCAACGGCGCTGCAGGCGCCGGGTTCGTGGTCGCGCACGGTGCTATCGAGGTGGAGGGGCTCTGTCCTCATTGCCAAGACGGGGAAGGCGGTTAGACAGGTGGACGGCGCGCGGGAAACCGGTGAAGCGTTGATTGAGGTGCGCGGCCAAGTCGTCGAGTTCGGCTACCGCAAGATCGTTTCCAACATCGACGTCGCCGTGCAGGCAGGCGAGATGGTTGCCCTGATCGTCCCCAACGGGGCGGAAAAATCGACCGTCGTCAGGGTCATGCTTGGACTTTTGCGTCCCGACCGAGGTGAAGTCACCCGCCGCAAGATATTGATGATCGGCTACCTGCGGCAGCGCCGGTCCGTCGATCGTCGTCGCAGCGCTCATTTTGTTTGCAGTCGGCCTGTTGGTGCCCGGCGTCAGACACACGCGTTGAGACGCTCAAATCCTTCTTCCAAATCTGCGATTAGGTCATCCGGATCCTCAAGCCCGATATGGAACCGCAAGCACGGGCCGAGCGGCTTCCATTCGGTGGCGGTCCGTAACCGCGCCGGATAGGTCGGGATGACGAGGCTCTCGTAACCGCCCCAACTAAAGCCCATTGAAAATAACTCCAGGCCGTCGAGCATGGCGGCGACCGCAAGCTTTCCGTAATCGTCGCCGAGAACGATGCCGAAAAGCCCCGAGGCCGCGCTGTGGTCGCGTTGCCAAAGCAAATGCCCAGGATCGCCCGCCAGCGCCGGGTACATCACGCGGGCGACCTCGGACCGGGCCTTGAGCCACTCGGCCACCCGAAGCGCGTTGCGTTGATGACGCTCAAGGCGCACGGAGAGAGTGCGCAGGCCCCGAAGGGCGAGATAACAGTCGTCGGGCGCGGCGTGGAAGCCTAAGGCGTTGGCGGTACTCTTGACGGTTTGAAAATGGTCTTCATTGGCCACAGTCACTGTCCCCAGCATGGCGTCGGCGTGGCCTACCACATATTTGGTTGCCGCCTCGACGACGATGTCAAGGCCGAGAGCCAGGGGTTGGCACAGATAGCCGGACGACCAGGTGTTGTCGGTGATCGACAATATCCCGGC
>PTLJ01000244.1 GCA_002938045.1 Alphaproteobacteria bacterium MarineAlpha3_Bin4 | reverse complement strand
GGATATAGTGGCCGTTGATCAGGGCTTCGACATCGAGAACGGCCGAGACGGCACGGCTAATTTTGGCGCAATTGTCGACGGTCATACCGCGGCCGTCTAGGGGTTCGGCCATGATTTGAAGCCTAAGATCCTGATTGCCAAAAAGCCGCACGCGAACGATCGCGAACCCCATGTCATTGACGGTCTGCCCGATGATTCCCTCAATCCGGCTCGCCAGATCCATTGCAAATCACTCCGCTCCAAGTCCGCTGCCAGCGTCAGTCTTGAAAACGAAACAAAAAAGGCGGGCCGATGGCCCACCTCATCAATTCCGTCGTTCAGTGCGGACTTAACGAGTCGCGTTCGTCTTTAAACGCTATCAACCGTATATACTTCAAACGCTATCAACCGTATATACTTCTTGATCCTCTAAAGCAACGGTTTTTCATCCGCCGCAGCGGCCCGAGGCCGACGGAAGAAGCGGAGATAGACTGGGTTTTCCCCGCGCCTGAACGCTTTCGCCTCATAACGGGTCTCGATCCAGTCGGGCGGCGGCTGGCGCCAATCGCCGGCACCGCACACTAGCCAAGCGAAGCTCAGGTGACGGAGCACCTGCTCCAGCGTCCAGCGTACGTAATCCATGTGATCGCTGGCGAAGCGGAACTCGGCGCCATCCTTCATCAGCCTAGCAAACTGGTCAAGCGTATTCCCCGAAACCAGTCGGCGGCGTTCGTGTCGCCGCTTCGGCCACGGGTCGGCGAACAGAAGGAACAGCCGTCCGATGCTCGCGTCGGGCAGGGCATCGAGAATAAGACGTGCGTCGTCGTCAAAAATCCGGATGTTGGTGAGGCCGTCGTGTTCCACCAGCGTCAGCGCCGAGGCAACTCCATTAACGAACGGCTCACAGCCGATAAAGCCGATATCCGGATGGGCCCGGGCCTGGGCGGCGAGGTGCTCGCCGCCACCGAACCCGATTTCGAGCCACACGTCCTTCGGCGCGTGAGGGAAACAGTCGGCGAGGGAGCCGATCCTGCCGCCCGTCGGTACCTTTAGGCGAATTTTCGGTAGTAGTGTCTCGACAAGAGCCTGACGGCCAGGGCGAAGCTTCTTTCCACTCCGCCGGCCGTACCAGCGGGTGTCCATCGTTCGCTTGCCCTTCACCCTGCCTCAAAGGCTGAGTTCAGATCGTCGATCAAATCCGTTCGTTCCCACGAGAATCCGCCGTCCGGCTCCGGCTCGCGTCCAAAATGGCCGTAGGCGGCAGTGCGAGCGTAGATCGGCTTATTCAGCGCCAAGTGCTCGCGGATACCGCGCGGCGTGAGGTCCACCAGTTCCTGCAGCACAGCCGACAGGCGGACTTCGTCCACCTCGCCTTCGCCATTGGTGTCAATGTAGACCGAGAGCGGCTTAGCGACGCCGATGGCATAGGCGACCTGAATCGTGCATTCTTCCGCGATCCCAGCAGCGACGACATTCTTGGCGAGATAGCGAGCCGCGTAGGCGGCGGAACGGTCGACCTTGGTCGGATCCTTGCCGGAGAACGCGCCGCCACCATGGGGCGCAGCACCGCCGTACGTATCGACGATGATCTTGCGGCCGGTCAGGCCCGAATCGCCGTCGGGCCCGCCGATCACGAAGCGACCAGTTGGATTTACGTAGAATTCATCGTCTGGACACATCCAACCACCCGGCAGAACGTTCTCGACATACGGCCGCACGATCTCACGAACGTCGGCCTGTTGGAGGCTGTCCGCATGTTGGGTGGAGACGACCACCGATGTAGCGCGGACCGGCTTACCCTCGGAGTATTCAAGGGTAACCTGGCTCTTGGCATCGGGGCCGAGGTCCGGCGCCGCACCAGAATGACGCGCTTCAGCAAGGGAATAAAGGATGGCGTGGGAATAATAGATTGGCGCCGGCATCAGCGCTTCCGTTTGTCGGCACGCATAGCCGAACATGAGGCCCTGGTCCCCGGCGCCGAGATCCTTGTTGCCGGACGCATCGACACCTTGCGCGATGTCGGGTGACTGCGCATGAAGAAAGACCATGACATCCGATTCGCGCCAGTGAAAGCCCTCCTGTTCGTAGCCAATTTCCTTGACAGCGTGGCGAGCGACCTCCGTGATAATTTCTTGGTTGACTTCGTTCGATTCGTTAACAAGAGGACCGGGGCCGCGCACCTCGCCAGCGATCATGATCCGATTTGTCGTGCACATTGTCTCACAGGCGACCCGGGCGTTTTCTGGGTCGGCCGTTAGGAAACAGTCAACCACCGCGTCGGATATGCGGTCGCACATCTTGTCCGGATGACCTTCCGAGACAGATTCGCTAGTGAAAAGGTAATTGGTCTTACGCACAGATATTTCCTCCGATCGCTGCTGCTAACCAACTGGCCCAATGATCTCAACTTTTATCTATTAAGTTTCAGTTTGTCACGCGTCAGGATCTCTAGCCCACGGCTGTCGCCCGCCGGCGAAAAGCGCCCCGGCGGCGGCCGTGAACAGCACCAGTAGCGCCGTGA
>PTLJ01000243.1 GCA_002938045.1 Alphaproteobacteria bacterium MarineAlpha3_Bin4 | reverse complement strand
CGGCGACCAGTATCCGCACCTGGGCGCGTTCCTAGGGGCCTGAGACGAAGTCTGCGGAAATCAGTTAGGGTTTAGGTGGAACGGACGCAGTCCGGCTCAGTTTCCGCCGTCCGCCTCCAAACGTTCTCTGCGTCTGCTGCCCATTTTCTTCCGCCAACTCACCGGCCGCCTTGCCTTGCTTGCGGCGTTCCTCGCCACTGTAAGGCCCCTTCTTGCGGGGACGGTCGGAGCTGACGTATATTTCCGTACGAACGAACTGGCGTATGTTCTCGATAACGGTGACCAGGTGCCCGTAGATCGAGTGCGAGGTTATGGGCTGGTCCAGCAACTCGGCAATTCCAAAATCACAAGACGCCAGCACCTTTGGCCTTTCCACGAACAGCGTCACTATGACCACTGACACCAGTTGGTCCGGACTGTCCCCGTTTTGCCTGATCTGTTGGGTAGTTCAATGCCGTCGAACTTGGGGGCCCCAGTCAATGAAGACAATGTTGGGGAAAGGTGTCACAGAACAGCTTACATCCCTCGTCCGGCTGTCGGACCCCTCGTGGATAAGACCGACCTCGAATTTGCGAAGCATCTTGCAGATGATAGTCCGCATGGCGTTGTGCCGTTTGGCGATCAAAATCGCCAGTTTTGACAAGGCCCAAGCCGGACGGCCATCAAGATCAACTGCTGTTTTGTTCCTCCAAATCCAGCGCCAGCGTCGCCCGGCCTATTTCTTGTCGCCACTGCTCCAATCGTCGGCACCCTCAGAATCGTCCCTTTTCTTGACGTGGTCGATGGTGGCGCCGGGGAAAGTCTCCATCACCGCCTGCACCAAATGGTGAGCTAAGGCCTCAGCGCGGAGAGCCTGCGCACCCCCATTACACTTGTCGCGGATCGACGGCTCGTCGCCGTTGCGCGACACGGAAACGGTCCAGCGGATATCGGTTTGCTCGTTAAGAAAGCTGGTTAACCGGCCTGCCAGATCGGCGGGCGCTGTTTCCTTCGGGTTGATCTCGATCCGGCCCGTCTCGAAGCGAACTAGGCGCACGTCGTCGCTCAAATGCTTACGCAGAAAGCCCTCGCGCTTCTCATCGGCCAGCGCCAGAACGTCCGAGAAGGTCGCCAACACCGGCCTCGATTTGACTATCGGTGTTGGTTCCGGTGGCGCCTCAGGCGCAGCTTGGGGCAGCGTAGGCGGAACGGCATCCTCGGTTCCGGTCAACGCCGCTTGCGGCGGCGTTCGTTCGGACGATCCGGGGACCGAGCCAGGAATCTTAGCTGACATTTCGGTAGGCGTCGCAGCGGTCGCACCCCCGGGTCCCGCCTCCGTGGCGTCGGCCAAGCCAACGGCCGCGCCGCCACCGTCCTGCTCAAGCGACCGAAGAGCCTCTTCAGGCGTGGGCAGATTAGCCGCATAGGCGAGGCGGATTATCACCATTTCGGCCGACTGCCTCGGCGATGGCGCGGTGCGCACCTCCTGCATCCCCTTCAGCAGCATTTGCCAAGCGCGGCTTAGCGCCGCCATCGAGAGTCGGCTTTCCATATCACGACCGCGCTTGCGCTCGATCTCGGACGCATGCGAGCCGTCAGCGACGGCCGGCACGATCTTGATCCGTGTCAGCCAGTGGGTGATCTCGAGCATATCCTCCAGAAGCGCGACTGGGTCGGCGCCCTCGCGGTAGAGCTGATCAAATAGCTCCAGCGCGCAGGTGATGTCACCGGCCATCACCGCCTCCAAGAGTTCGAAGGTCTTTGAACGGTCGGCCAGGCCGAGCATGTCGCGGACCTGGGCCTCATCAGTCTTACCGCCGGAACCGAAATCGGCTTGCGAGATCACCTGGTCCAATAGGCTGAGCCCGTCGCGGACGGAACCGTCAGCGGCACGGCTAATTAGGTGCAAAGCCGTCTCCGGGATCACCGCACCTTCCCGCTTGGCGATATCGGCGAAATGCCGGGCCAACGTGTCGGTGTCAACGCGCGCTAGGTCAAATCGCTGGCAGCGGCTTAAGACGGTGACTGGGACTTTTCGGATCTCTGTCGTCGCAAACACGAACTTAACGTGCTCGGGTGGCTCTTCCAGCGTCTTCAGGAGAGCGTTGAAGGCGTTCTTCGACAGCATGTGGACTTCGTCGATGATGTAGACCTTTTGGCGGGCCGAGGTCGGGCGGTAGCGGACACCCTCGATCAGTTCGCGGATATCGTCGACACCAGTGCGACTCGCGGCATCCATCTCAAGGACGTCAACGTGACGGTCCTCGGAGATTGCGACGCAGTGCTCGCATTGGCCGCAGGGTTCCGTTGTCGGTTCGCCGGAGCCGTCGGGCCCGACGCAATTGAGCGCGCGGGCGATGATGCGGGCCGTCGTGGTCTTGCCAACGCCGCGCACGCCGGTGAGGATAAAGGCGTGCGCGAGACGGCTGGATTGGAAGGCATTGGTCAACGTGCGCACCATCACGTTCTGGCCGATCAGGCCGGAGAACGCCTCCGGGCGGTACTTTCGCGCGAGCACCCTATATGCGACAGCATCCGATTCCGGAGACGAAATGGCCGGGGCTTTCTTCTTGGATTTAGACATCGGCTCGGATTGAAGGTCCGCTGGGAAAAACGAGCAGGAGACTGGCCGCCGACCCAGGCCGAAACTCATTACGGCTGCTTC
>PTLJ01000242.1 GCA_002938045.1 Alphaproteobacteria bacterium MarineAlpha3_Bin4 | reverse complement strand
GCCGCGCACACCATCGCTACCGGGCTTTAACGGATAGGTACATGTTTACCCGATTGTCATCAGTCGCCGTTATGGGCAGGGATTGCCGTGCTTTGGTTTGATGGTACCGGTCCAGTTCTTCTCGGCCTGAGCAAACGCAATTTTTCCGTTTTGAACTAGCCTCTACTTCAAGGCCTTGAAATGATCGTCGCGGCCCCAGTACCGTTTCGTTGGTGGTTCCAATCGCTAACTTTCCGAAAGGGCTGTTCAAAAGCAGCGGATGGTGTAAATAGACGCGGCTATTGATCGAGGTGGTGGAACAAGCAATGCACAAATACAGAACCCACTCGTGTGTTAAATTGCGCCTTATCGACCAGGGCCAGGTAGTCCGTTTGTCGGGCTGGATTCACCGCAAGCGTGACCACGGCAACTTGGTGTTCATCGACCTCCGCGACCACTTCGGTATCACCCAGTGCGTCATCGACGTGTCTAGCCCAATGTTTGAGGCTGTCGAGAACGCTCGGCCGGAAAGCGTGATCACGATCACGGGGCCAGTGGTGCGGCGCTCCGACGACACCGTAAACCCGAACATCCCGACCGGCGAGGTCGAGGTGCAAATCGTCGAGATCACCGTCGAAAGCGCAGCTGAGACGCTACCGATGCAAGTCTTCGGCGATGCTGAGTTCGGTGAGGAAATAAGACTTCGCTATCGCTGCCTCGATCTCAGGCGCGACGACATGCACGCCAATATCGTGCTTCGTAGCGAGGTCATTTCGTCGATCCGGCGGCGCATGACTGAAAGCGGGTTTCTTGAAATTCAGACACCGATCCTGACCGCGTCGTCACCCGAGGGCGCGCGCGATTACCTGGTCCCCAGCCGACATCACCCGGGCCGCTTCTATGCCTTGCCGCAAGCGCCCCAGCAGTTCAAGCAGTTGTTGATGGTGTCTGGGTTCGACAAATACTTCCAAATTGCGCCCTGCTTCCGCGACGAGGACGCTCGTGCCGACCGCAGTCCGGGCGAGTTCTACCAACTCGATTTCGAGATGGCTTTTGTCACCCAGGAAGACGTTTTCGACGCGATCGAGCCAGTGCTAGCTGGTGTGTTTGAGGAGTTCGCTGACGGCCGGAAGGTAAGCCCGAAACCCTTTCCGCGCATTTCCTACCAAGACGCAATGCTCAAGTATGGCTCCGACAAGCCGGACCTGCGCAATCCGCTGATTATCTGCGACGTCACAGAGGACTTTCGCGACGGTGGCTTCGGCCTATTTGCCAAGGTTATTGCTGGCGCCGGTATCGTCCGAGCCATTCCGGCGCCAGGCGCGGCGGTGCGCCCGAGGAGCTTCTTCGACAAGCTCAACGATTGGGCCCGTGAGGAAGAAGCAGGTGGACTCGGTTACATTGTCTTCGGCGACGACGGCGAGGCGCGTGGGCCGATCGCTAAGAACCTAGAATCAAACCGCGTCAAGGCAATCGGCGCTGCAGTCGGGGTCGGGCCTGGCGACGCAGTGTTCTTCGTCTGCGGCCAGCAGGTCGAGGCTGAGCGCTTCGCTGGCGTCGTCCGGACGCGGCTGTGCGATGAACTGGAACTTCTTGAGGGTGGTCAGTTCAAGTTTTGCTGGATCGTCGATTATCCGATGTATGAGATGAAAGCGGAAACCGGCGCCGTGGAGTTCAGCCACAATCCTTTTTCAATGCCGCAGGGCGGGCTCGAGGCGCTCGAGACGAAGGACCCGCTCGACATCCTCGCTTACCAGTATGACATTGTTTGCAACGGGGTCGAGTTGTCGTCCGGCGCTATTCGGAATCACCGCCCCGATATCATGTTCAAGGCGTTCGAGATCGCCGGTTACAGCAAGGACGTGGTCGAGAACGAGTTCGGTGGCATGTTGCGGGCGTTTCGTTTCGGGGCGCCACCGCATGGCGGTTCGGCGCCGGGCATCGACCGAATCGTGATGTTGCTCGCCGACGAACGAAACATCCGCGAAGTCATCGCGTTTCCCATGAACCAGCGGGCCGAGGACCTGTTGATGGGAGCGCCCGGAGCCGTCGATTCGCGCCATCTCAAGGAACTACACCTTAAGGTCAACCTGCCGAAAGTTAAAAAAAGCGCAGAAGACGGCGAAGAAGCAGCCTATTAGTAGGCATAGATAGGGAAAGTATGTAATAGTAACTAAAATCAGTTGCGAATGGCGATTGAAGGGGGTCATAAAAGAAGGGACGATCAGAAACCATGGGGGGGTCTGGAGGTTGAAAAAGGCAATTACTCTTGGGTTTGCTGCGCTTGTGCTGAGCGGCTGTGCTGTTCCAGTGCCGATCCAAATCGCGTCCTGGGCGTTAGATGGCCTATCCTATATCGTGTCTCAGAAATCGGTTACCGACCACGGTATCTCGATGATCGTAGAACAGGACTGTGCTCTATGGCGCGGTGTGACCGAAGGGTCAATCTGTCACCAGAATGATGACGCGGTGTTGATAGTCGCCGACACTGGGCTGTCGCCGCAACTCCCGGACGCCTTCGCTGCCGACGGCGGTGCCGCAGAGCCGTTCGACCCGACAGACATTACCGAGGATTTGAGACCGATCGAACAACAAGCAAGTCAGGACGTAAACGTCGCTGCGGCTGGCGATGGCGAAGTACCGTACGACATCAGCGAGGATCTCTTAGCGATCGATGTGTTCGCCGATTTTGAGATTGCA
>PTLJ01000241.1 GCA_002938045.1 Alphaproteobacteria bacterium MarineAlpha3_Bin4 | reverse complement strand
ACGCTCGAGGCGGTTTGCCACAACCTGCCGCTCGATCTTGGCGTTTATGACACCTCCACTGCGCCAGTTGGGTTGATAATCGTTGACGAGGTCAACGGTTTTGCTACCCCGAATGCCGGTAACCTGGCGCCGCAAGGGGCCAACGCGCAGATCACCCGCATGGTCGCGGAGACTGACCGCCTAGCACGGTGGTTCTTGAATACGGGCCGCCCGGTGCTCGCCTTCCTCGACACCCATGAGCCGGGCAAGCCGGAGCCGCCCTATCCGCCCCATTGCGAATTGGGCACTGGGGAAGAGGAGCTAGTGCCAGCGCTACAGTGGCTGCTGGGCGAGCAACTTTTCACCTCGGTTCGCAAGGATTGCATCAACGGTTTCGTCGGTGCTATCGACTCCGAAAGCGGCGAAAATCGGCTTGTTGATTGGGTCAACAAGCACCAGCTAGATGCTATTGTCGCCGTCGGCATTTGCACTGACATCTGCGTCATGGATTTCGTATTGACCATACTATCGGCCCGAAATCACGGGCTAATGCCGGGTCTGCGCGACATCGTCGTGTTTGAGCCTGGCTGCGCTACCTACGATATGAGCAAGGAAGCGGCGACAGCGATTGGCCTTCCCGAAACTGCCGCTCATCCGCAGCACGTCACCCATCACCTCGGCCTCTATTTCATGGCGTCGCGCGGTGCGTTGTTAGCTGACGAGCTGATCTGAGCCAAGCGGCTGAACTACTTCTTTAACGGAACATTGATGGACACGGACGTTCTGGCGTACTTGACCGGCAAACGGTTTGCGAGAAACCATCTGATCCATGCCGCGCTAGGAGGCTACCCGTGTGTCCAGGTCAGGAGCAGGCCCTATCCGATCCTGGTGCCGGTCGAAAGCGGCCGGGTCTAAGGGACACTAATACAAAACGTCAACCGGAACGAAGCGTCGCGGCTGAACCATTATGAAAGGTCCTATGCTGCCGAAATGCTTGAAATGGCGCTTGAATTGGGTGCGAAGGAGGTGGCGCATATGTTCATGCCGCGCAACCTTTCAGTGGCAATTGATCGCAATTGGAATTTCGACATCTGGCGACGTACACACAAACGCCGTTGGATGCGAGCGGTATGGGGCGATTAGGCGGGCAACTCAGGACCGATTGGCGGCGACGTGGACACCAGTCTTGATGCGTATCTCCATGCAGTCCTTTTTGCGCTTCTTCAGATAGCTGCAGACGAGAAAGGCTTGGCGCTTGCTGATCCCGTAAATGCGTGCCCGGTGTAGGGTGCGGCCGCTTCGTTTTTTTAACGGCACGACCTTAATCCGACCATCACGCAAAATTCTGGGCACTAAATCGACGGCCGCGCGGGCGGCTTTGTGCGCCTGGTCATAGCGAGCGAAGGCGCCGACCTGGATGCCCCAGTTTCCCGATTGCGACGACCGGCGCAGCGTCCTTTTAGGGGTAGGCACGGTGGTCGCCGTGCTCGCCGTCGACGACTTGTATTGGGACATCATTTTGCGGCCTAGGCTCTGGAACCCTTTGTCCAATAGGAATTTCATATGCCGATCACGGTGTTTCGAAGAATTGCCGCCGAAAACGACACCAATCAGTCGTTGACCCTTGCGTTTGACGGAGGCTACCAGATTGTAACCGGAGGCGCGGATATAGCCGGTCTTGATGCCGTCTGTGCCCTCGTAGGTATGGAGAAGCTCGTTGTGGTTGTCATGCGCCTGGCCACCATAGCGGAACCGCTGTGTCGAAAAAAAATAGTAATAGCGGGCATGTTTACGGATTAGGGCACGCGCCAGTCTGGCCATGTCGCGCGCGGTGCTCATCTGTCCGCGATGAGGCAGGCCCGAGGCATTGCGGAAGGTGGTCCGCCTCATGCCAAGCTTGCGGGCCTTAGCGGTCATGTGCAGCGCGAACGAACGCTCGCTGCCGGTGATGTTCTCGGCGATAACTGTCGCTACGTCGTTGGCAGAGCGCGTGACGAGTCCCAGGATTGCCTGTTTGACGGTGATCGAGCGGCCCGGTTCAAGGCCCAACCGCAAGGCCGGCTGGCTGGCGGCGCGGCGTGAGACCTTGAGCCGCTTGTCGAGGGTCCAAACACCAGAATCGAGGGCGTCAAAGGCCATGTAGAGGGTCATCATCTTGGTTAACGAAGCCGGGTAGTTTCGGGTATCGGCGTTGGTCTGATGGAGGATGCGCCCAGTTTCCGCGTCCATCACCAAGGACGCATATTTTGCTGCTACCGGACTCACCGACAATATGAGCGAAAGCAAAAGCGCCAGACTAGCCACCACTGATACGGACGGTCGCACGGATCGTGGTTCAGCAACGGCCAAATCTCTGGATAACTCGCAAATTCCCTTCAAGATCAAACCCCTCGTCGTCGTGCTGTCCCTCGATCTTAGCGATCTATCGACATGCCGTCTTTAAAAATTTGCCGCTGGCTCAATCGCTTTTAGACCGCGTTTGATAAAAAATCCGTTAATCCATCTGGCGGCGCCATGCATTTCGGTTGAGATCGGGATCCGGATGGTGAAGCGAGCTGCAGTGTGTGCATATGCCAAATTATCATAGGTATTCTGTGACATGTAAGTATTTTGTTCTTTATAACAAAACGTTGAGTAATATAATATTTTTATGCAGTGCATAAAAATATTGTTGAAACCGGTAAGTTTTGGGGTAGGACTAGGGCCATATTGTGCGGCGCAACA
>PTLJ01000240.1 GCA_002938045.1 Alphaproteobacteria bacterium MarineAlpha3_Bin4 | reverse complement strand
TTAATAAACTCGCCCAACGTTTCGTTGGGTTCATGTATGTTAACGTGGTTACAGCTTCGCCGTATTCCGTTCGGCCCCTGCATAAACGATTTCTTGGATTGCTTGCGCCGCCTTAGCATGGAATTCGACAGCTACCTCGTCGAGGTCGCCAGACGGTACCGGCGTATGGGAAAAATTTCCGTAAAGGTCCTCACCCCGGACCAGTGCCGCGCTATCCCAATCACTGACGATTTGGGCCGTCTCGGGCGGCAAAGAATGCATTGAAACCCCAATCCGACGGTCGTTGGATTTGTTGGGGCCCGAGGCGTGTGCCAGGCGGTAATTGTGGATTGACATCTCGCCGATCCTCAGCGGCATATGTGCCGCCCTTGTTTCGTCGATCTCGCCATAGATTTCCTGACCGCGGGTTAGCATGTTGTCCTCGTGATAGCGGTCCTCGTGTTTTAGGACCTCGCCGACATGGGTTCCCGGCATGACCCGCATGCAGCCGCTTTCATGCGAAGCGGGCGAAAGTGCAAGCCATGCCGTCAAAACCTTGTCGCTCGAAAGGCCCCAGTATTTTGTATCTTGATGCCAGGAAACGAAACTCGGCGAATGAGCTTCCTTGATCCAGAAGAGAGTGTTCCAGCAAAAAATGTTTGGGCCAATGAGTTGCGCGATTGGATCGAGCACGCGTGGGTCGCGAATCAGGTCGTCCAGCCATTTGAATAAAAGATGGGACTTGCTACGCTGTATTGGTTCGAGCTTGCCACCTTGTTTTGCTTCAAACGCTTCAAGTTTAGCCCGCAATGCAACCGTTTCCGCCTCCGGCAACATACGGATCGGGGTCAAATAACCGTCGGTTTCGTATTGCTCGATTTGTTCCGCCGTCAATGTTACCGACATGGCCTTATATCCCTCACGCCATCGATCTACTTACGAACGTAGTGGCAGTTTGGACCAGTCACATTGTAGCTTGGGGTACGTACCGACCGTAACCAACCTTTAAACAATATAATCTCAATCAACTCTACCATGCCCGGAGCCTTACGCGTCTTCGTCCAGGCATTCGGGCGCTCTCTCAAGCACAAGCCGGGCGTAGTAGTGGAAGGTGGCGTTCAAGGGCGCCGGCTTGAGTCGATAGTCGTGGGCCTGGCGTCCGGCATCCGGCGGCAGGTTCCTGATCTCTCCCGCAGCCATGGCCAAGAGCTGTAGCCGCGCCGCGCGCTCGATTACGAGCGCCCGGACCGCCGCTTCCTCCACTGTTGCCGCCACCGCCAGCTGACCGTGGTGGGCCAAGATTATCGAGTGTTTGTCGCCAAGAGCCTGTGAGATCAACTCACCCTCCTCGTCGCCAATGGGCGGCCCCGGCCACGTCTCCAGCCAGGCGCAGTCGTCATAGAGGATGGCGGTATCCATGTGTGCCGCTTGCAACGGCACGCCGATCATCGACAGCGCCGAGCAAAAGGGCGGATGCGTATGTACGATACAGACGACGTCAGACCGCGCTCGATAGATCCAGAGGTGGAAGCGGTTCGAGGGATTGACCATGCCGCTCCCCCGAGCCACGTTTAGCTCCTCGTCTACCAACAGGAAGTCGCGGGCGCAGATTTCTTCAAGGCCGAGGCCGAAACGGGCCGTCCACATGGTGCCGGGCGCCTGGCCACGGGCTGTAATCTGCCCTGCTAGCCCCGAGCCATGTTCCTCGGTTGCCAGCATACGGGCGGTCAGTGCTAGCTTTTGGCAGAGTGACCAGTCGGGCTTCAGTAGGTGCTTTTCCATCACCACCGTTGCCCGTTTATCGAAGTGCGCTTTGGATTTGTGGCGGGTCTTGTGCTGGATCGCCATTATTGCCCCGGCGTTCATTCACCAACGGGTTTTGCCCCATGCCAACGATGTTTCGCTTAGCACCGCAGGGCGAGACCACGGTAGCACCCCCTAATGCTGGGACAAAGGTCTTTCAATTTTTGGTAGCCCCCCGCATACCCATAACTCCCCAAAATTATTCCTAGTCGCCTTAAATCAGCTACGCTAATTCAGTCAAGCGCAGGCCACTGGCCATTTGCTGCACCTTTGCTGTCCTATCTATGCCAACTTAGTCATGTCACCGCCTAACAAGATTATTTATGCCATTGAGATGCCTGATGGCAGGTAATGTGTCGATATTTTCCAACGTCCAGCCACCACTTTCGGATTCGAGGAAGCTTCGTCGCGAGACAGAGGGCGTACGTGGTTAGTTTCCCGTTGGCAATCATTCGAATTCTATATTCGAAAGCGAAGCGGCCGTTTTTACAGAAGCGCGGAGTCGATAGCCATGGATCAAGAGCATCATTGAGGGATGAACTGAAAAAAAGCCGTAAAGATGTCTACCGTCCCCCATGCCCCCGGTCATAAACTCGGCGGCGGGTTGCTTCACTTCCTAATGGGCTGCTACGCGCCCTATGGCTCATTAATCCCGAATACGCCGGCGCCGAGACCGGTCAATGCGTGAACTTTACCCGCTCTCAAAAAACGATTAATCTTTTTTTCAACCCCCTGAAGAGGGACGGCACATTATTGTGATATTGCCTTACGTAACCCAGGGGCAGCTGATTAACACGGAAGACTGTATCGGTTAGTCTCGGTGTTCCGTTAATTAGTGTGACGGCACTGAACTCTGAAAGGAAACGCTATGCCTAGCGGTACCGTTAAGTGGTTCAATCCCACAAAGCGCTTTGGTTTTATAGAACGCGGC
>PTLJ01000024.1 GCA_002938045.1 Alphaproteobacteria bacterium MarineAlpha3_Bin4 | reverse complement strand
GCGGAGGCTGGCAAGCTATCCGTCACCTCGCCTCTGGCCCGCGCCCTGATCGGCAAGAAGCTTGGTGACCTGGTCGAGGTCGAGACGCCGCGCGGCCACAAGGCCTATAAGATCTGCAAAGTAAGTTTCAAATAGGGGGAGTTTTCCCTGTTAGCGGACGCCGCGAGAGTGGCAAGGATAACGACCGCTGCTGTTTCGTGGTGGTGTAGGGAATTGGCGCCTACGACTACATTGCGGTGGAACCCTGATCCACCGCCGTCGGCACCGTCTTCGGGTTAACCCGGAATTTGGACGGAAGCTTCCCTCAGCCGGTCGCCGGTGGCTCGACGCAGACCTGTTCGTAACGGTAGCGTACCTTCAAGCGGCCGACGATCTAATCACTTTCGTCCTCGCCATTGACGTTGATGGGGATGCCAGGGGCCATCTTGGTGGAGCGGATAGAAAGCGCCGATTTGACGTGGCTAAGGTTTTTGGCTGGGGTCAGCTTGGTGGTCAGGAAAGTGTTGTAGGCCTCCCAATCCGTGGTAACCACCTTTAAGAGGAAATCAGTCTCGCCGGCGAGCATGTGGCATTCGCGCACTTCCGTCCAGCTGCGCACCAGTTCCTCGAAGTTCTCCAGGTCCGTCTCGGCCTGCGAGTTGAGCGCGATCTGTGCGAAAACAGTGACGTTGAAGCCGAATTTCTTAGGCTCGATGTTGGCGTGATAACCAGTGATGTAGCCGGCCTCCTCCAGCGCTCGCACGCGCCGCAGGCACGGCGGTGCCGAGATGCCAGCGCGCTTGGAAAGCTTGACGTTGGTCATGCGGCCGTCCTCCTGCAGGTCTTGCAGAATCCGGCGGTCGATTCGGTCCAGTTTGACCCGCTTCATTCTCGTTACGCCCAGGTGCTGAAGCAAAATTAATTTGCGAAATTATATTATATGCCCGAGAGAGCGAAGCAAAGAACGGCGAACGGAGGACGCCCCGGAGCCGCCCGCTAGCTAACCCGCAGCGCCCGAAAGCGCCCGCTTGCTAAGGCGCCGGAGGATTCTTATGTTAGGGTGGTTCCTCCCACTGTCGGTGGGGCCGGTCCAAACTCGGAAGCCTTTGAAGGGAACATCGCCGCCATGCCGGAGCACCACCACAGCAAGGTCCTGATCATCGGGTCCGGTGCCGCTGGCTTTACGGCCGCCGTCTACGCTGCGCGCGCTAACCTAATGCCTATCCTGGTCCGTGGTTTGCAGCCGGGTGGCCAGCTGACGATTACTACCGACGTAGAGAACTATCCGGGTTTCGCCGAGGCGGTGCAGGGGCCATGGCTGATGGAGCAAATGTATGAGCAGGCCAAGAATGTGGGCACCGAGATGTTCGAGGACACCATTGTCAGTGCCGATCTTTCGAAGCGACCTTTCGAGGCAATCGGCGATTCGGGCGACTTCTACAGTGGCGATACGCTGATCATCGCCACCGGCGCCAGCGCGCGCTGGCTCGGACTCGACTCCGAGCAGAAGTTCATGGGCTTCGGCGTTTCCGCCTGTGCCACCTGTGACGGCTTCTTCTTCCGCGAAAAACTGGTCGCCGTCATCGGTGGCGGCAACACAGCAGTCGAGGAAGCCCTGTTCCTGACCAAATTTGCGTCTAAGGTGTTCCTGATCCACCGTCGTGACGAGCTCCGGGCCGAGAAGATCCTGCAAGACCGACTGTTTAGGAACGACAAGATCACTCCGGTGTGGAACAGCGTCCTCGACGCGGTTATCGGCGATGATGATCCGCCCGGTGTCACCGCGGTGCGGGTGCGCAACGTCAAGATTGATGAAGTGACCGAGATTCCTATCGACGGCGTCTTCATTGCCATCGGCCACGACCCCAACACTCAGCTGTTCCGTAGCCAGCTCGAGATGGATTGTGACGGTTATATCATCACCGCGCCCGACAGCACGGTAACCAGCGTGCCCGGCGTCTACGCCGCCGGCGACGTGCAGGACAAAATTTACCGCCAGGCAGTGACCGCGGCTGGCACCGGCTGCATGAGTGCGCTCGAGGCCGAGAGATTTCTTACCACGCAGACGGAGGCGGCCGAAGCGGCTGAGTAGGCGGCCATGGACTGGGACAAGCTTCGCGTCTTCCACGCCGTCGCCGAGGCCGGTAGCTTCACCCATGCCGGTGAGATTCTGAACCTAAGCCAATCGGCGGTCAGTCGCCAGATCAGCGGCCTCGAGCATTCGCTGCAGGTGCGGTTGTTTCACCGCCACGCGCGCGGGCTCAAGCTGACCGGCCAGGGTGAGCTTCTGTACCGCACCGCGCACGACGTGTTTGCCAAGTTGGCGATGGTCGAAGCCCAAATTGCCGAGAGAAAGGACCGTCCGCAAGGGCTCTTGAAGGTGACGACCACGGTCGCATTCGGCTCAATATGGCTGACGCCAAGGATGAAGGAGTTCGTCGGACTCTATCCGGACATCGACGTCAGCGTAGTGCTCGCCGATACCGAACTCGACCTCTCAATGCGCCAGGCCGACGCTGCCATCCGTCTGGCGCCGCCGAGTCAGCCGGACCTGATACAGCGCCACCTGATGCGGATGAGCTACTGCGTCTATGCGGCACATGAATATCTCGAGGAACATGGCGTGCCAAACCGAGCTGAAGACTTGGACGACCACCAGCTAATCGTCTACGGCGACGACGCCCGCCCGCCGGTCGAGAACCTAAACTGGCTGTTGGAGGCTGGCTGTGAGGCAGGCTGTCGGCGGCGCCCAGGGCTCCAAGTCAACAGTATCTACGGCATCTTTCGGGCCGTTCAGAGCGGCTTCGGAATCGGCGCCCTTCCCGATTATATGAGCCGTGAGGTCGGCAACCTAATTGAGATCCTGCCTGAGCTTCGAGGGCCCAGCATCGACTTTTTTTTCGTCTATCCGGAAGAGCTCAGAAACTTCAAAAGGATTGGTGTTCTCAGGGACTTTCTTGTCAGCAAGATGAAAAGCGGCAAGCTGTAACGTCTACGGATCAGAGTTTTTTGTAGAGCTATGCAGTTATTGCATAACTGAAATGCGGGATTGTAGGAGGTATACCACGGCCGCGGTTAGTATATTACGCCCATCGGATGATGCTCTTCAGCATCTGCTCCTTCTTCGGGCTCATGTCCCTATGCTGCCCGAAGGAAAGGATCGCTCCTCAAGGTGATCCCTTACGTTTTCTAGACGTGAAGCTTCCCTGTTTAAACTCGCCGGGCCTCTTCAGGCCCTTTTTTTATCCCGGTGCGACCGGTTCATTCATTGGCCGCCGCCCGCTCGGCGACGACTTGGTCGGCCTCCTTGCCGGAGAACTCCTGGAGACGGTCAAACTTCCACTGGAAGGTGCCGACGCCCAAAGTCATCGAGCGCAGCTCGATAATCAGGTCGTGCATTTCGGACTGTGGTAATTGTACTGAGACCTCGTCCCAGCCCTTCCAGCCGGGCTTGGCGTCGAAGCCCAGGATCTGCCCGCGCCGGCCCGAGACCAGGCGCTGGATCTTGGACGTGAATTCGCTCGGCAGCGATATCTGAACTTGGAATATTGGCTCCAGCAGCACCGGGTTGCAATTCGGCATGCCCTCGCGCATGGCAAGGGCGGCGGCTTTTTTGAACGCCATGTCGGAGCTATCGACGGCGTGATACTGGCCGTCAGTCAGCGTTACCGAGACGTCGACCACCGGGAACCCCAGCGGTCCCCGTGACATGTACCCCTTGATGCCGTTCTCGACAGCCGGGATGTAGTTCTTAGGCACCACGCCCCCGGTTATGGTGTTGGAGAAGTCGAAACCGGAGCCCCGCGGTAGCGGCTTGATTTCGATATGGACGTCGCCGAACTCACCGTGGCCGCCCGATTGCTTCTTGTGGCGGGCGTGCTGGGAGGTCGGCTTACGGATGGTTTCCTTGTAAGGAACCTGGGCGCGTCTCGATGTGACCTCCAGGTTATAGCGGTTCTTGAGTTTGTCGATCGAGATCAGCAGGTGCATCTCACCCTGGCCCCACACCAACAACTCTCCGGTGTCCTTATTTGGTTCGTAACTGAACGATGGGTCCTCGTCGATGAGTTTGGTCAGTGCACTCGATAGCTTGACCTCGTCGCCGTGCTGCGCGGTGTGGATGGAAAGCGAAAATAGTGGTTTTATGGCCGCCGGCCAGTTGATTTCAACGCTGCTCGAAGCCGACAGTGTGGTGCCGGTGGCGACGTCCTCCATGCGTCCCAAGGCTGCAATCTCACCGGTGTCGGCCTTGGTGATCTTCTCGTGCTTTTGCCCGAGTGCGTGGTTAAGGCCGCTCACCCGGCTGCCGTTGAGCGTCATGCCGTCGCTGATTTCGCCCGACCATACGCGCGCGAAGCTTAATTTTCCGGCGTGGCCGGCGTGGACGGTCTTGAACACTTGTGCCACCGCCTCGCCTCCTGTGCCGATACCAAGCCGTTCGGCGGTCGCTGCCACCTCCGGCGTTTCATGGCGCAGCGCTTTCAGCAGCCGACGGACGCCGTTGTCCTGCTCGGCTGAGCCAAAAAACACCGGCACAATCAGGCTCTGCTGCAAATCCTTGGCCAGGGTCGCATAAATTTCATCCGTAGAGGGGATGATGTCCTCGAGCAGGTTCTCGAGTAGCGTGTCATCGAAATCGGCCAGCGTTTCCAGGAGTTCGGTGCGCGCCTGCTGCTCGCGGTCTTTGACCGCGTCCGGAAATTCAATCAGCTGCGAGGGCTGGCCGGTCTTCCATTCGAAGGCACCCTCGCTGACCAAGTCGACATGGCCGGTGATATCGTCGCCGTTGCGGATCGGAATCTCACGCAGCACCAGCGGCAGCGACGAAACCTCCTGCAGGGCGTCGAGGGTTGCCTTCACGGTATGACCGTGGACGTCCATCTTGTTGATGAAGACTAAGTGCGGAACGCTGTTCTCACCCAGGAATTGCAGCACCGGACCGGCGGTCAAGGCCTTTTCTGGGTCGGCTTCGCAAACGACAATCGCTGTGTCGGTGACCATCAGCGCGTTACGGAATTCTTGCGCTAACTCGACTGAGCCCGGACAATCGAGGAAGGTCCAGGGCTCGCCCAGGTAATCGGTAGTGGCGATGTTGAGTTCCGTCGACATCTGCCGCGCCTTGGCCTCCGGAGTGCCGTCGCCGACCATGTTGGCTTCTTTTACCGTGCCCTTACGGTTTACGGTGCCAGCCTGCGCAAGCATCGCCTCCAACAGCGAGGTCTTGCCGCTCAAGTACGGCCCAACAATGGCTGCGACTCGGGGCCCGGATGGAGACTTGCTGCTCATAAACCCCTCCCTGGTTTTAATTTTTTTGCCGGTCGTGGGCAGGGGTGGCCCTGCGCTTTACCGTTACCCGAAAAGGGTAATGAGCAGAGCCGAGGATGCAAGGGAAAAAGAGGGCCAGTGGTGGTCGCAGAGCGCTGTAATCAAAATTTCTAAAGCTCAATCATCCGCCTAGCCAATTGACTGCCAGAAACTGCAGGGCCTGGTCCGCTGGCTGGCTGCGAACACCATGTAAGCTGGGCGGGTATTACTTCCGACGCGCCCTTGATTGAACCACACTAGCGGGATATCGTCGAGCAACAGCTGCACGACGTGAAGCGGAGAGTGTCAAGGACCGCTGTTCTCCAAAATGTTTCCAGACTGAACGCGCCGAGGGTCCGCGAGCCCAGCCGCTGCTTTTGGGCCGGATCGAATCAGAATTAAAACGGAACGATGTGGCGACGCTCACGTAGCACTACGTTTTCTAGATCTGGTGTGCAAGCCTAGCGCCAGGCTGCGTCTCAGCGAGCTCGGCTGACGCCTGCTGTTGAACGAGACCAACGTCACCCGCCAGGTCGACCGCCTATAGAAGAAGGAGTTGTTTGCGGTGTGGGCCTTGCGACGAGAACGGGCGCAACACCCACACCATCATCACCGAATAGTGGGGGAGTGTTACGCCGAGGCAGGTGGTTGGTCTATCGCCCCGCAGTGGAGACCACCTGCTCAACCAATTCGGAAAAGACAAACTGGGCCGGATGATCGATTGGATGGACAGGATCAAGAGCGCAGATGCGTAGCCAGCCAGACGTGGATCCTAAGCTCCCTCAGCTCAGTGCTGCACAGGCCCGCTGGATGCGCTGACAGGCCTCCTCCAGGAGTTCGGTCGCCGTCGCGTAGCTGATGCGGAAGTACGGACTGAGCCCGAACGCCTCGCCGTGTACGGCCGCCACCCCCTCGGATTCCAGGATATAGGTAACGAAGTCCTCGTCGTTGCTGATGGTGTTGCCGTTGGGCGTCTTCTTGCCGATGGTGCCGGCGCAACTGGGATAGACGTAGAAGGCGCCTTCCGGCGTCGGGCAACTGAGCCCCGACGCCTGGTTGAGCATGCTAACGACCAGGTCTCGGCGGTCCTTGAAAACCTTGTTGTTCTCAGCAATGAAGTCCTGGGGGCCGTTGAGTGCTGCGACCGAGGCGACCTGGCTAATGGCGGCCGTATGCGAGATCGACTGCGATTGTATTTTGGTCATCGCCTTTATTAGCTCGACCGGTCCGGCGGCGTAACCGACCCGCCAACCGGTCATGCAATAAGCCTTCGACATGCCGTTCATAGTCAGGGTGCGGTCCTTGAGGCCGGGCTCGACCCGGGCCATTGCCGTGAACTTAAAGTTGTCGTAAATCAAGCGCTCGTAAATATCATCTGTGAACACCCAGACATGATCGTGGCGCACCAGAACGTCGGATAGCTCTTTCAAATCGTCGTGTGTGTAGCCGGCGCCAGAAGGGTTGGAAGGCGAGTTCATGATCAGCCACTTGGTCTTCGGCGTGATCGCCGCTTCCAGCTGCTCGCCCGTCATCTTGAAACCGTTCTCGGCCGGGCAATCGACTATCACCGGTTTACCGCCGAAAAACAACGGGATGGCCGGATAACTGACCCAATAAGGCGCCGGGATGATGATTTCGTCGCCGGGATCGACAGACGCCATCATGGCGTTGAAGATTACCGACTTGCCGCCGCAGCTGACGTGGACCTGGTCGGCAGAATAGTCCAGGTCATTTTCGCGCTTGAACTTGGCGACAATCGCTTCCTGCAGCTCAGGAATGCCGTTAACGGAAGTGTAGCGAGTGTAACCGTCGTCGAGCGCCTTTTTTGCCGCCTCAATGATGTGCGGCGGCGTGTCGAAGTCGGGCTCGCCGGCACCTAGACTAATGACATCCTGTCCCGCAATCTTAAGTTCGCGGGCCTTTTGGCTGACAGAGATAGTTGGGCTGGGCTTGATAGCACTCAGGCGTTCAGCGATGAAGGCCATGACGGTTCACCCTTGTATCTAGGCAAAGGTTTCAACGGAAAACGGCGCGACTCTACGCTCGCACCGAGTGGCACGCAAGGTCGACGAATACCCAGCGGATAGGATGTTTACACTGCCGACCGGTCGGCCGAGTTTGGGACTCGCCAAGACCGGCCCGACCGGCCTATATAAAGCGCCATGGCGGTGGAACTTCAGCAAGATCCCGCACTCTTCAATCCGCACAAGCGGCCGCCCGTTCAGGATGGTCGGGACTTTGAGCTTGTGTCCGAATTCGTCCCCGCTGGTGACCAGCCGGAAGCCATTGACGAGTTGACGGTGGGCCTTGAAGCGGGCGAGCGCGACCAGGTTCTATTGGGCGTCACCGGTTCTGGAAAGACCTTCACCATGGCCCACGTGATCCAGAACCAGAATCGGCCGACCCTGGTGCTGGCCCCAAACAAGACGCTGGCAGCACAGCTCTATGGTGAGATGGCGGAGTTCTTCCCGAAAAACGCGGTCGAGTACTTCGTTTCCTATTATGACTATTACCAGCCCGAGGCCTACGTTCCCCGCACCGACACCTATATAGAGAAGGATGCCTCGGTGAACGAGCAGATTGACCGCATGCGCCACGCCGCGACGCGCGCGCTGCTGGAGCGCAACGACGTTATCATTATCGCTTCGGTCAGTTGTATTTATGGCATCGGAGCCGTTGAGACCTATTCGGAGATGACGGTCAAACTGCGGCCGGGCGCCGCCGTTGAGCGCATGGAGTTGCTCAAACAGCTGGTCGCGCTGCAGTACCGGCGTAACGACACCGCCTTCGTCCGCGGCGCATTCCGAGTTCGCGGTGATGTCGTCGAGATCTTTCCTTCGCACTTGGAGGACCGAGCCTGGCGCCTAAGCCTGTTTGGCGACAAACTGGAAGCGATCTGGGAGATTGACTCGCTGACCGGCGAGAAGATTGATACCTTGGAAGAGATTAAGGTCTATCCCAACTCGCATTACGTCACGCCCAGGCCGACGCTGTTGCAAGCGATCCCCGCGATCAAGGTCGAGTTGAAGGAACGCATCGAGGAACTGACCGCCGAGGGTAAGCTTTTGGAGGCACAGCGGGTGCAGGAACGCACTACCTTTGACCTCGAGATGCTGGAGACCACCGGTCACTGCGCCGGCATCGAAAACTACTCGCGTTACCTGACCGGCCGCGCACCGGGTCAACCTCCGCCAACGCTGTTCGAGTACCTGCCCGAGAATGCGCTCCTAATGGTTGACGAGAGCCACGTCACGGTGCCGCAGCTAGGCGGCATGTACCGAGGCGACTATAACCGCAAGTCAACTCTCGCCGAGTTCGGCTTCCGGTTGCCGAGTTGCGTCGACAACCGACCCCTCAAGTTCGAGGAATGGAACAGCATGCGCCCGGAGACCATTTTTGTCTCGGCGACGCCGGGGCCGTGGGAGCTCGAGCGTACGGGCGGCGTCTTCACCGAGCAAGTTGTGCGTCCGACCGGGCTGATCGACCCTTTGTGCATCGTCCGTCCGGCGGAATCCCAGGTCGACGACTTGCTTGGCGAGGTGCGTGAGGTGGCGGCCAAGGGGCTGAGGACTCTGGTCACGACACTAACCAAGCGCATGGCCGAAGACCTGACCGAGTACATGCACGAAGCGGGGGTCCGGGTGCGTTACATGCACTCCGATATTGAGACCCTAGAACGCATTGAGATCATTCGCGATTTGAGACTCGGCGCGTTCGACGTCCTAGTTGGAATAAATCTGCTGCGCGAGGGGCTCGATATCCCCGAATGCGCCTTGGTGGCTATCCTCGACGCCGACAAGCAGGGCTTCCTGCGCTCCAAGACCTCGCTCGTGCAGACTATTGGCCGCGCAGCCCGGAACATTGACGGTCGGGTCATCCTCTACGCCGACGCCATGACCGAAAGTCTCGAATACGCCATCGGCGAGACCAACCGGCGGCGCGAGATGCAGCAGGCCTACAATGCCGCCAACGGTATTACACCGGAGAGCGTTAAGAAGGGTATCGTCGAGGTCATCAACAGCGTCTATGAACATGACTACGTGACCTTCGATATCGGGGTATCCGGCGACAAGGAGTTGGTCGGCCACAACCTAGGCACCGTCCTCAAAGATTTAGACGAGCGCATGCGGGCGGCCGCCGCCGAGTTGGAATTCGAGGAGGCCGCACGGTTAAGGGACGAAATCCGGCGCTTGGAAGCGGTTGAACTCGGCCTTGATAGACCTGGAACGGCGCCGAAAATGGCGTGGCGGCACAAGCGCAAGAAGAAGAAGGGAAGGCGGTTGTAAACAATCACCAGAACCAGGCCAAGTTTGCCGTCCCCGTCGACCGCCACACGGTGTCTGCCCACTGTCGGGCGCGGGGCTATTCCTATAATCACTTCGTCGTTTCGCAGGGGCGCCGGAGGCAGGACCCTGTCCCCGGCGTCAATGAGCTAGTGACGGTGATCGAGGTTCACCTTGAAATTGGGGACGTGGGCGAAGTCATGTCTATAGAGGAGGCGGCAAGGCGGTCATCCAACGTGGAGCAATGTATAACGTGCGTAACATCCACCCAGAAACAACTCGGTGGAATTACAGCTACGATTAATTGCAGTAAACTCTCCCAGCCTTCAACCTCGACCGGAAGCTCTGCCCAAGGACCTTCTGCAAATCGTCGTCACCATTTTCCCACCGCTGGTGGCGGTGTGCCTCACCATTGGGCTGGGGCTAAAATTATGGCTCAACCTGATTTTGACGCTAGTGTTCTTCGAGCCGGACATAGCGCATGCTTGTGGCTGTTGGTGTCACAGCGCGGCGAGAGGAGGGCGGCCAAAATTGCCAACGACGACGGCTGAAGCCGACCGTTCTAGCCCCCTAACAGTTCTGGGCGCATGACCCAGCTGATGGTCCAGCCACCGCCATTCTCGCCGCGTTCAAGGGCGACCACGGTGCCGGGTTGGAAGTGGACGACGACGGTGTCCTGTTCGGTACCTACCAGCTGCGAAACCATCTTGCTCATGAATGGCAGGTGGCCGACAACCATGATGTCGCCTATCGTGTCCGCGTCGGGCCACGATTCGATGAACGCGATCAGCTTGTCGGTGGCCTCGTTGGGGCCGATGGGAGCGGCCGATTCCTCAACCAAACGGCCTGGGCTGATGACCTCGGCCAGCAACAACGCCGTCTCCTGCGCCCTGAGCTTTCCCGAATGCAACACCCGCGCGACGTGCACCCCAGACCGTCCTAGGAACGAGGCGACGCGGCTAACATCGGTCTGACCGGCCTTGCTCAGCGGCCGTTCCGGGTCCTTGTCCTTAGGAACGGCGGTGCCGTGCTGAACGAGATAGAGTCGCATCGGCCGATTCTGGACAGGTCATCCCGACGCGGCGGCGGCAACTTTGGCCTCCGCAATACGTCGCTCGCCTTCCGCCGCCTTGCGGTCGACTTCGTCAGCTTCCGCTTCCGCTAACTTCGACGCTTTCAGGCGCTCCTCCGCCTCCTCTCTGTCGATGTCACCGACCCAAACCGCTTCTTCCGCCAGCACCGTGCAGCGTTCTAGCGAGACCTCGGCGAAGCCACCGGCGACGAAGATACTCTGGCGCACGGCGCCGTCTTCGTAGACGTCGATAACGCCGGGCCGCACCGAGCAGATCAAGGGTGAGTGGCCGGGTAGTACGCCGACGTCACCCTCAGCGCCCGGTACAACCACCATCTCGACTAACTCCGAAAGAAAAAGCTTCTCGGGCGACACCAGTTCGAACTCGACTCTATCAGCCATGCCTTCCTCTTCCAATGCGTCCCAGCCCGCCTAGGCCGCGGCGGCAGCCAGCTTCTTGGCCTTCTCAAGCGCTTCGTCGATAGTGCCGACCATATAGAAGGCGGACTCCGGGATGTGGTCGTATTCGCCGGCGACAATTCTGCGGAAGCCCTTGATTGTGTCCTCGAGCGAGACCAACACGCCCGGCGAACCGGTGAACACCTCGGCGACGTGGAACGGCTGCGAGAGGAACCGCTGGATCTTACGCGCCCGGGCGACGGTCAGCTTGTCTTCCTCGGAAAGCTCGTCCATGCCGAGAATAGCGATGATGTCCTGCAGCGACTTGTAGGTCTGCAACACTCGTTGGACGTCGGTGGCAATGGCGTAGTGCTCCTCGCCGATGACTCGCGGATCCAGGATCCGTGAAGTGGAATCGAGCGGATCGACCGCCGGATAGATGCCGAGTTCGGCGATCTGGCGGCTGAGCACGGTGGTTGCGTCCAGATGCGAGAACGATGTCGCCGGTGCCGGGTCGGTCAGATCGTCGGCCGGCACGTAAATGGCTTGTACGGAGGTGATCGAGCCTTTGGTGGTCGAGGTAATGCGCTCCTGCAGAACGCCCATGTCGGTGGCCAGAGTCGGCTGATAGC
>PTLJ01000239.1 GCA_002938045.1 Alphaproteobacteria bacterium MarineAlpha3_Bin4 | reverse complement strand
CTCAGCCAAATCCTCCACCATTAAAAGGCTAGGATAGTGTTGGTGCGCTAATCAGCGAATAATGTTTCCGAGCTCATGTTTTTACCCCTCCTGCCCGACATGCTGGCATTCTATATCCATTATAAACTTCCTCAGCCGTTCATTGGTTTCTCAAACAGGCCACTTTCCCGAGGATCGTCGATCTCAACTGGCTCCTGCTTATAAGGAGTAAACCCGCAACGCTGATAGATGGGCAGAGCATTGGGATGATCCTCGGTGCAGGTATGCACCCAAAGCCGCGTGGGTTCGTGAGTCCAAGCCTGGTCGATAGTCCAGCGCAGGAAGAAGCTACCCAGTCCACGGTTGATGAATTCTGGCATCAAACCGAAATAGGCCAATTCAATCCCGGGTCCGTCACGACGGTCTAACTCGCTATAACCTGCTGGGACCCCACCAGCATACAGCACATAGATTTCAACCTGTTCGTCATGAATAATCGTCGCCAGGGCTTCATCATCCATTTGCCGCCGCTCGTACCAGAGCCAATCTTTACCGATCGAATTGTAGAGATAGCGATAGAAAGCACACGACGGCCTTTCCGCTCTGAATAAAGCGATCTTCATAGCCGGCACGGGTGGGGACGGAGATGTTGGACGTTCCGTCATTTCCAGATAAGTGATAACGGAGGTTAATTTTTGAGGGGACTTACTCAAATCGGCTCCAGTTTGCCGTACGGAGGTAGCGCGCTATCAGTTCTCGACTGGGGTGTCGGGATGGTCGCCCCATTCAGCCCAGGAGCCGTCATAGACCGCGACGCTTTCGTAGCCCAACAGAAACATTGAAAAAGCTATGACTGCGGCGGTGACGCCCGAGCCACAAGTGCAAACAACGGGCTTCTCCGGATCAATCCCGGCGTCATCGATTGCATCCGCGATTTCGTTCGCTGGCTGCATCGTGAAATGATCGTCAGGAGACATCAGACGTGGAAACGGCAGGTTCAGGCTGCCAGGGATATGTCCTAACTTGTGGCAAGGCCTAGGCTCCCCAGCTGCACCTCTAAACCTTTCCGGGCTCCGGGCATCCACAACCTGTTCACGACCACTCTGGATATTGTTTAGCAGTTGCATGACCTCTCGAACAAGCGTCTGGTCCATGCGCACCGTAAAGTGACATTCCTGCGGCGTCGGCTTGATGTCTTCCAACGGTCGGTTTTCGGCGACCCATTTAGGCAAGCCGCCGTCGAGAACGGCGATGTCGGATCGCCCAAAGACCCGAAACATCCACCATGCCCGGCAAGCGGCGTTATAGCCGCCGTTGGCGTCATATACGACGATCCGGTGATCGTCGCCCAGGCCTAGCTTGCCGACCTTGCTGGCGAACTTTTCCGGCGGCGGCAACATATGCGGTAGCGGCAAATCGGAATCGGCGATGTCGTTGATATCGAAGTAAACGGCTCCCGGAATGTGGCGCTCGTCGTACTCGGTGCGACCATCGCGGTCCTCCGTCGGCAGGAACGAGGTCGCATCGACAATTCTGATGTCGGGGTCATCTAGGTGTAGGGCAAGCCAGTCGGTGCTAACCAGCGCATCAGGGTTCGCGTATTCCATGCCGTTATTCTAGCCAGCTTGGGGTCGGAAGGCCCTTTTCGCGAAGAAACTCCGGATTGAAGAGCTTGCTCTGGTATAGGGTTCCAGAATCACAGAGAACGGTGACGATGGTGTGGCCAGGCCCCATGTCCTTGGCCAACCGGATCGCCCCAGCGACATTGATACCGCTCGACCCGCCAACACACAGACCGTTATCCTTCAACAGGTCGAAAACGACGCGCACCGCCTCGTCATCCGGAACCTGGTAAGGCTTCTCAACAGTGATATCCTCGATGATGCAAGTAACCCGCCCGAGGCCGATGCCCTCGGTGATGGAGCCTCCCTCCGACTTGAGTTCACCCTCAGCGAAATGGCTATACATGGCGGCGCCAAAAGGATCGGCGAGGCCGATGACGATGTCCGGGTTCTTCTCGCGCAGGAACGTGGAGGTACCGGCGATGGTGCCGCCGGTGCCAATCGAGCAGATGAAGCCGTCGACTTTGCCATTAGTCTGGTCCCAGATTTCAGGCCCCGTGGTCTCGTAGTGGGCGCGTCGGTTTGCCATATTGTTCCACTGGTCGGCGAAAAGTACTCCGTTCCGTTCCTTTTCTGTCAGTTCCTCTGCCATACGCCGACCGACATGCTGGTAGTTGTTGGGGTCCGAGTAGGGGAGGGCGGGCACCTCGACCAATTCGGCGCCGCAAAGCCGCAGCATGTCCTTTTTCTCCTGGCTTTGGGTTTTTGGGATGACGATGGTAGTGCGGTATCCG
The DNA here is from genome assembly GCA_002938045.1 of Alphaproteobacteria bacterium MarineAlpha3_Bin4. Taxonomy (GTDB): domain Bacteria; phylum Pseudomonadota; class Alphaproteobacteria; order Rhodospirillales; family Casp-alpha2; genus PTLJ01. The sequence goes on along the minus strand of PTLJ01000239.1, from coordinate 379 downwards.
CGCGCGTTGGCGACGAGTGCAAGCCCGATCCCCGTATTGCCGGCGGTTGCCTCTACGATCAAGCCGCCGAGGTTAAGAATTCCCCGCTCTTCGGCGTCCTTGATGATGAACAGCGCCGCCCGGTCTTTGACCGAACTACCGGGATTGAGAAATTCGGCCTTGGCAAGAATTTGGCACCCGGTTTCGTCGGAAGGCCCGTTTAGGCGAATGAGGGGGGTGTTGCCGATGGTGTCAGCAAACCCATCGCGGATGCCCATGACAGTGTTTCCGGTTTCAAGAAGATTATGGCATTTGGTGCGAAGATAGCGTTGGTCGATGTGGCGTTCAAGAACCGGCATTAGGCTCGTGAAATCAAAGCAGCGGTCTCATTTACCACCCA
>PTLJ01000238.1 GCA_002938045.1 Alphaproteobacteria bacterium MarineAlpha3_Bin4 | reverse complement strand
GGCCGAAGTGAGATTAAGACCGGAAACCCGAATGCCGAATGACAGCATCCCCGCTTCTTTCATGCGTGGTGGTTCCAGCAAGGGGCTTTTCTTCCATGCTGGGGACTTGCCTATTAACACAACCGAAAGAGACCGCATATTCCTTGCCGTGATGGGTAGTCCCGACGGGTACGGCCGTCAACTTGACGGCCTCGGTGGCGGCGTGTCGTCGGTCTCCAAGGTGGTCGTCGTAAGCGCAAGCGATGACGGAGACACCGACATCAATTACATGTTCGGGCAGGTCGCAATCGATCGACCGATCGTCGATTACAGTTCCACCTGTGGCAATTTGGCGTCGGCCGTTGGGCCCTTCGCCATCAATTCGGGGCTGGTTACCGCTGACAGCGGGGAAACTTGCGTTCGTGTGCGCGATGTTAATACCGGAAAAGTTCTCCACGCCTATGTAGCGACGGCTGAAGACGGAAAGTTTTGGGAAGCCGGCGAATTCAGTATTCCCGGCGTGAGCGGAAGCGGATCGAAAATTCGTTTGAAATTCCTCGATCCGGGCGGCGCCACTACGGGTAAACTGCTGCCGACGGGCAATACCATCGACGTCATCGAGGTTCCGGGTGAAGGCGCTGTAGAAATGTCTTTGGTCGATGCGACTACAAGCGTTGCTTTTGCCGAAGCAAATCGGTTTGGGTTGAGGGGAACCGAGACCGTGGCAGAGATTGAAGGCGACGGAAAATTGATGGCTCGACTCGACCAGGCGCGCCGTGTAGCCGCCATGCACATGGGTCTTGCGGAACGGCCAGAGGATTCGCCTCTCGGCAATCCCAAATTTTGCCTCGTCGCCCCCTCACAACCATTCTCAACCTTAGCAGGAGAGACCATTCCTGCATCCGCAGCCGATATCTCAGTGCGGTTCCTATCCATGGGACAGATGCATCGGGTGCTACCTCTGACTGGCGCCATGTGTCTCGCCGCCGCCTGCCGGATAGAGGGCACTATCTCTCACGCTAATTCCGGCTCCAATGGTGGTGATGTGCGCCTTGCCAATCCCTCGGGTGTATTATCTCTCGGCGCGAAGGTCTTGAAAAAAGACGACAACTGGATGGTGCCGTCCGTGACTGTATATCGGACGGCTAGGGTGCTGATGGAAGGAAAAGTGCCGGTGCCGCGACGGCCAAACTAAGTCGTTAGCACAACTTTGCCGGTCGATTTCCGCCCTGAAAGCATTGCCATCGCTGTTTCGACCTCGGTCAAATCAAAAACACTAGAAACATGGGGTTTCAACCGCCCCTCGCCATACCAGGTCAGCAGCTCCTCGAACGAGCGCTCGACCAACCCCGGGTCCAAGGTCCGATGCGCCCCCCAATAGTACCCGATCACCGAGATGTTCTTGACCAGCAAAATATTGGCCGGAATTTGGGGTACCTCGCCGCTTGCGAAGCCGACTACCAAAATCCTACCCCGCTGCACCGTCGATCGGAGCGACGCCTCGAAAGCGTTGCCGCCAACCGGATCGTATACGGCATCGGCGCCACGGCCATCGGTAATTTCTTTGACGCGGGCGCGAATGTCTTCGTTCCGGTAATCGATCAGGTGATCGGCGCCCCACCGCTTGGCGACCAAAAGTTTATCCGGGTTGCCAGCGGTAGCGATAACCGTTGCTCCCAATAGCTTACCCAGTTCAACGGCGGTTAAGCCGACACCACCCGCGGCACCGTGGACAAGCAGGATCTCGCCCGGTTGCAACCGAAGCTTCTCCTTAAGACCGATATGCGAGGTACCGTAAACGACTGGGAACGCTGCTGCGGTAACGTAGTCCATGGAGGTAGGAATCTCGTAAACGTTATCGACCGCAGTGACGGCCTCCGCGGCGTAGCCGCCGTAATGAACGGTTGCCATGACGCGATCTCCGGGCTTAAACCGGTCAACACCAGATGCGCATTCCATGATCTCTCCGGCGATTTCCAGTCCGGGGCTGAACGGTCGTGGCGGGTTGACCTGATACTCGCCACGGATCATCAAAGTGTCAGCAAAATTGACTCCGGCAGCCTTAACGGCAATACGAACGCCTCCGTCGATGAGGGGTGGTGGCGAGACCTCCTCGACGACCAGATCTTCCGGACCGCACCATTCCTTGCACACTACTGCGCGCATCACGACCTCCTTGATTGTCGCTCTGTTTTGCCCAAGGTTAGGCTCAATATAGGAATTTGTAGAGCGAGAAACCTATCCATGCGTGGCTACTTCGCAATTGGCGTCGAGGGTGTTTCCAAGCCCATGAACGCGGGCAGCCTATTCCGTTCGGCCCATGCCTTCGGCGCGAGCTTCGTGTTCACCATCGCTGCCGCCTATTCGTGCGCAGAAGGCGGGAAGTCAGACACCTCGGATACGCCGGGACATATCCCGTTCTACAAGTTCCCCGATATTTCTTCGCTGCTTCTCCCGAAAAGGTGCAAGCTGGTTGGCGTCGAGCTGACCGACAAAGCCATCGAACTCCCGAGTTTCCATCACCCACCTCAAGCCGCCTATGTTTTGGGACCAGAACGAGGCTCCTTGTCGCAAGCGATAACGGAACGCTGTGAGTTTGTAATCAGGATTCCATCCGCGTTTTGTGTCAACGTCACTATATCCGGCGCAATCGTCATGTACGACAGGATCATCAGCGTGGGCCGGTTCCAGCGACGGCCGGAACGTCCCGGCGGCCCCACCGAGACGCTTCCCAACCACGTCTTCGGT
>PTLJ01000237.1 GCA_002938045.1 Alphaproteobacteria bacterium MarineAlpha3_Bin4 | reverse complement strand
TACAACCAATTCGCGCGGCGGCGGCGAGATTGGCGCCGTTGGTAAAGCCAAACAGGAACCCGGCAGCGAAGGCGTCGCCGGCGCCGGTGGTATCCACGACGCTGTCCACGGGATCAGCGTTGACAACATGGACCTCGTCGCCCGAAACTATCACCGAGCCTTTCTCGCTGCGTGTCAGTGCCGCCACTCTCCCACCCCTTTGGACAGCCTGCAGGGCATGGTCGAAATTGTCGACCTGGTAGAGGGATTTAATCTCTTCCTCGTTGGCGAACAGGATATCAACGTGGTTCTTGGTCAAATCAAGAAAATCGGCCCGGTGGCGATCGACGCAGAACGGATCGGAAAGACTGAGCGAGACCTCGCGGCCCGCCGCGTGGGCGATCTCAGCGGCCTTGATGCACGCCTTTTTCGCTTCCGGCGGATCCCAAAGATAGCCTTCCAGATAAGTTACTTCGGCGGCGGTAATGGCATCCTCGTCAATGTCGTCTGGCCCGAGCCCAACGCAAGCGCCGAGAAATGTCTGCATAGTTCGTTGCGCGTCCGGGCTGACTAGGATCAGGCTTGTCGCAGTCTGCGGGCCGGATGTCGCCGCCGGCGTATCGAAGGTGACGCCGGCGGCGCGTATTTCGTGGTGGAAGATGTCACCCAAATGATCATCCCGAACCTTACCGATGAAGGCACCACGACCGCCGAGCGAAGCCACTCCGGCGATAGTGTTGGCGGCCGAACCGCCAGAACACTTCACTGACGACCCCATGCGGTCATAAAGCGCAATTGAGCGTTCGGCTTCGACAATTGTCATCGCGCCCTTTTCCAAACCCTCCGCCTCAAGAAAGTCATCGTCGACATGGGCGATGACATCAACGATTGCGTTTCCGATGCCAATTACATCAAACCGGGTTGCCATCATAGTCGCTCCGTCATTTAAATAGGGGCCAAGGAGCTGGCGAAGTGTTGCGATGGGATCCGGGACGACAATAATCTGCGGTTGGTGGTCACGGCAAATGCGCTGTAGGTGAAGGAAAACTATCTTTGAATCAAACTATTGTTTAAATTTTTAAAAATATCATGCAAAACAATATATTATAATTCTAATCTAATAGATTACATTATGGTATGATAGGCTCGACTCGTAAATTCTCTTTTCAATGCGGTGCATGCCCGTAAAAACAAGTTTTATGCAATCCGCCAGCTTTCAATAATTCTATACGTTAAGTTAATATGTTAATTGCGTTTATTAAAGGAATATACCAGCTAAACGACCGCGCGACTTGGAACGTGCTGCTGATCAGCATCATCACCGCAATTGCTGTTTTCGTTCTACTCTGGTTCGCCATTGGCTATTTGGTTATCGAACAAGTCCTGGTCCGGATCAGTTGGCTCGATACCCTGATCGACGTCCTGGGCGGGCTGGCAACACTGGCGCTGACCTGGTTCTTGTTCCCGAGCGTCGTGAGTTCGGTGATCGGCTTGTTTCTCGAGCGCATCGCAGTCGCCGTCGAGGCCCGCCACTATCCGAATCTACCTGAGGTTGTGGCTCCCACTGCCACAACTGCAGTTTCGATCAAGTTCCTAGTGATGATGATGGCTATCAACCTTTTCGTAATGATTTTCCTACTCGTGCCACCAGTTTTCCCTTTTGTCTTTTACGCGATGAACGGCTATCTTTTGAGTCGGGAGTATTTTGAACTGGTGGCGCATCGTCGCATGCAGTTGGCGGAAGCCAAGACCCTGAGAAAGACGCATCAGGGGCAGTTGTTTTTCATCGGTGTCGTCATCGCGATCTTGCTCACGATCCCGCTGATTAACCTGCTAACGCCGGTGGTTGCGACCGCAAGCATGGTTCATTTATTTGAATCCTGGCGAGGATCGGCAGCCAACTAGCTTAGCAGCGAAGAAGGGTGATCAAAATGTTTAACAAAAAGAAAGACAGCAGCCAGATCCCCCCCGTGGGTGACGAAAATAACAGCGATATCTCAGCGCCGCCGCTTAAACCTTTTTCCAGGAAAGGATCTCACGCACCTGCCAAGCCGCCAGCGGCAACGACGTTCCATCCCGAGGTGTCGCGCCGCATTGCCGAAATTCCAAGCACCAGCGGCCGGCGCATGGAGCGCCCGATCGGTCCTGACACCGATAGCAAACGGCTGGTAATCGGTCGCGAGATCTGCCTCAGCGGGGAGATAACATCCTGCGACAAGCTAGTTGTCGAAGGCCGGGCCGAGGTTGCGCTGCCAAACGCCCGGTTTATCAAGGTCGCGCAGAGCGGTTTTTTCAAGGGCACGGCCGACGTCGAAGCGGCGGACGTTAGCGGCCGTTTCGAGGGCGAGCTTGTGGCCCGTGACCGGCTCGTAGTCCGCGCTGGCGGCAGTATCAACGGCATTATCCGCTACGGCAGTATTGTAATTGAATCCGGCGGTGAAATCTCCGGCGACATGCAATCTATCGATCAGACCGAAACCGCAGGCAAAGGCTCCGACGGCGGATTGGAGGATCCTCCGAAGAACGAGCCGGCGCAGACCAAAAAGAAGTCTTCCTCGGCCAAAAAATGACGCTTTTGCAAAATCTCTGGCCGAGCAGCGTCCGCCTTAACATCAGCGTCATTTTTGCCGCTCTTGTGCTCGTTGCTTGTGGAACCCCGCAACCGGCGCAAGTCGCGGCGAGCGCGCAAGCGATGCCGAAGGTCGATACACCCGAATTCGATACACCCGAATTCGATACACCCGAATTCGATACA
>PTLJ01000236.1 GCA_002938045.1 Alphaproteobacteria bacterium MarineAlpha3_Bin4 | reverse complement strand
AACCTATTGCAGTTGGCAAACAATACAAAAGATAACCGTGCAGGTGAGAAACCATATCGTTTGAGCAAAACCAGCCCAAGCCCCGGCCTGAGCAGCCGCCCCCGCCGATCAGAGCGCCCAGCCAGGCGTTACGGCAATCCGGCTACTGAAACAGGTGCCCGAGCCTCAGGGCCATGATGCGTGTTTCGAGATTCGTGGCGACCTGGCCAGGGTTCTATCGTGCCGAAGACGAACTAACCACTGTCATTTGGGCACCATATGGGTACCGTATACAAACCAAGGGGCTAACCGTTTCCGGCTAACCCCTTGATTTACTTGGTAGGCGCTACAGGAATCGAACCTGTGACCCTCTGATTAAAAGTCAGATGCTCTACCAACTGAGCTAAGCGCCCTTAGAAACGCCCAGCGTGATCACCGCCGCCCACTGGACAGGCGGAAAATACGGAGGCCGTCGGTACTGGTCAATCCCAATTTAGCCGCCTCGGGACCTAGCCGCCGCCGTTGGTCTCGGCGACCCGTTTGATCAGCTGCTCCTTGACCCGGGGTGAGACGAAATGGCCGATGTCGCCGCCGAGCCGGCCGATCTCCTTGACGAAGCGGGACGCGATAAACTGGTGGCGATCCGACGCCATCAGGAACACTGTTTCCACGTCTGGATTGAGGCGGCTGTTCATGCCGGCCATCTGGAACTCGTACTCGAAATCCGAGACGGCGCGGAGCCCGCGCACGATAATCGAGGCATCGACTCCGCCAACGAAGTCCACCAGCAGACTTTCGAAGGGAACGACTTCAGTCCGCTTTGCCACGTCGCCATCCATCGCCTCGAACTCGCGACGAACCATTGCGACCCTCTCGTCGAGCGTGAATAACGGGTCCTTGCCGGCGTTGACTGCGACGGCGACGACCAGCCTATCAACGATCTTGGCGGCACGGCCGATGATATCGACGTGGCCGTTGGTGATCGGGTCGAAGGTCCCAGGATAGACGCCGGTTCGGTTCGCGCTCATCCGCCTTCTCCTTCTTTAGGCATCTGGTTGGTCGGCATGCGTCTCGTCGGGGGGCTCTGCCGCGGCTGCTTCCGCATCACCCGCCATTGGGATATCCGTCAGGCTGTTGCTTCCGCCTTCAGCTTTGTCGCCGTTGTCGACGTCACGCAGGCGGCTGGCCGAAACGACCCGCTCGCCCTCGGCGGTATTGAATAACGTCACGCCCCGCGACGGTCGGCCGACGATGCTGATTTGATCGATTGAGCAGCGAATGATCTGGCCGCTGTCGGAGACCATAATTAGTTGGTCGGCGTCGATGACCGTAAAGGCGGCAATGATAGAAGTCGCCTTCTTGTCTCCACGTTTGACGTCGATGCCGGCAATGCCTTGGCCGCCGCGACCGGAGATGCGATATTCGTAGGCCGAAGTGCGCTTGCCCCTGCCATCCTCGGTGATGGTCAGAATGAATTCCTCGTTCGCCATCGTGTCGACGAACCGCGGTTCGTTCAAACGGGCCGCCAGATCCTTGTCGCGCGCCTTGTCCTCGTCGCGGTCGGTATAATCGCCGCCGGCAAGGCGCCGGACCGCGTTGCGGGACTGCAGGTAGGCTTCGCGGTCCTCGACGCTGATCTCCACATGGCGAAGGACGGACATGGCGATGACCCGATTGCCCTTGGCCAGTTTAATGCCGCGCACGCCGGTCGAGGTTCGGCCCTCAAACACTCGTACGGCCGAAATCGGGAAGCGAATGACCTTGCCGCCGGCAGCCGATAGCAGGACGTCGTCGTCCTCGGTGCAGGTCCGCACACGGACCAGACGGTCGCCGATGGCGAGCTTCATGGCAATCTTACCGTTAGCCATGACGTTGGTGAAATCGCTGAGCCGGTTACGGCGCACGCCACCGGATTCGGTCGCAAACATGACAAACAGGTCAGCCCAGGTATCCTCGTCCTCGGGCAGCGGCATCAGAGTCGTGATGGTCTCACCCTCGTCCAAGGGCAGAATGTTGATCAGCGCCTTGCCGCGAGCCTGCGGCGTGCCGATCGGTAGTTTATAGACCTTGAGCTTGTAAACGATACCGATCGACGAGAAGAACAGAACCGGGGTGTGGGTGTTGACGACAAACACCTGGCTGACAAAATCCTCGTCGCGGGTGCTCATTCCAGCCCGACCCTTACCGCCGCGGCGTTGTGCCCGGTAAGTGCTAAGCGGCACTCGTTTAATATAGCCGGTGTCTGTGACGGTGACGACCATATCCTCGCGCTGGATCAGATCCTCAATATCGTGCTCGAATTCATCCTCTTCAAGGGTAGTGCGTCGTGCATCGCCAAACTGCTCCTTCATCTCAACCAATTCGCCACGCAGCAGCTGGTAGACCTTCTCGCGCGAAGCCAGGAGCTCCAAGTAGCCGCCGATTTCCTTGCCCAGCGCCTTAAGGTCCTCGCCGATCTTGTCACGCTCGAGCCCGGTCAACCGGTGCAGACGGAGTTCCAGGATCGCCTTCGCCTGGGTCTCAGAAAGTTTGTATTTACCTTTAATAACGCCGCGCCCGGGTTCATCCAATAGATCGATCATCGGCGCCACATCGGCCGCCGGCCAGGATTGGGACATCAGATTTTCGCGCGCTGTGCTCGGATCCTTGGCGGCGCGAATTAATTTAATAATCTTATCGATGTTGGTGACGGCAACAGCGAGCCCAGCTAAAACATGTGCCCGCTCGCGGGCCTTTCCAAGCTTGTAGATGGTGCGCC
>PTLJ01000235.1 GCA_002938045.1 Alphaproteobacteria bacterium MarineAlpha3_Bin4 | reverse complement strand
CTATCTCGTTGTCCTGTCGGGCGATTTCTCTTTCCAGGCGTACTTTTTCGGATTCCAGATCGATGACGCCGGCGATCGGCAGGATGATTGTTGCCTCGTCGATCACGTCCTGGACTGCGCCACTCGGCACCTCTCCATCCAGCAAATTGAGTGACGACAGCCTAGCAAGGCCAACCATTAACGCCACATGGGTTTCGACGCAATGCTTTGCCCTTTCACCAGCGTCCTTTAGAAGTAGCGGGATCTTCGCGCCCGGCGGCACGTTCATCTCGGCGCGGACGCCGCGAACTTGTGAGATCAGTCGCACCACCCAGTCTATCTCCAGTTCCGCCTCTGCAATGACCGTAGACGGGGCGTATTCTGGCCACGCACCGGTAATCAGCTTGGCATTTTGACGGTCGCCCGTCTGTTCCCAAAGCTCCTCGGTGATGAACGGCATGATTGGATGCAAAAGATGGAGGATCTGGTCCAGTACCCAAGCAGCGGTCGCCCGGGTTTCGGCCTGCGCCTCGCTGTCGCTGCCCTGAAGGACCGTCTTGGCGAATTCAACGTACCAATCGCAGAACGTGCCCCAGGTAAATTGGTAGATTGAACCGGCGACGTCATTGAACCGATAGGTTTCGATCGCCTCTCGGACCGCTGTTTCCGTCTCGAACACCTTGCCGACGACCCACTTGTTGAGAGCCTGCTCTGCCGTAGCTGGATCGAACCCCTCGACTGGCTTGCAGCCATTCATCTGGCAGAAGCGGGCCGCATTCCAGAGCTTGGTGCAGAAGTTGCGATAGCCTTTGACCCGGGACTCCGAAAGCTTGACGTCCCGGCCCTGCGCCGCGAAGGCGGTGAGCGTGAACCTAAGAGCATCGGCACCGTATTTGTCGATCAGATCCAGGGGATCGATGATGTTGCCCTTAGACTTAGACATCTTTTGCCCCTTCTCGTCGCGCACCAGGGCATGGATATAAACGGTGTGGAATGGCACCTCTTCCATAAAGTGGATGCCCATCATCATCATCCGCGCGACCCAGAAAAAGATGATATCGAAACCGGTGATCAGAACATCCGTCGGATAATAACGCTCTAGTTCGGGTGTCCGCTCGGGCCAGCCAAGAGTCGAAAACGGCCACAGCGCTGAGGAAAACCAGGTATCGAGGACATCCGGATCCTGTTGCAGTTCGACCTTCTTGCCGTAGTATTCCTCCGCCGTCTCGTGGGCCGCGTCCTCCGTTAATTCGACGAAGATTTCGCCATCAGGACCGAACCAAGCTGGGATCTGATGCCCCCACCAGATCTGGCGTGAGATACACCACGGCTGGATGTTCCGCATCCATTCGTAATAGGTGTTTCTCCACTGCCTAGGCACAAACTTGGTGCGCCCTTGCTCGACCGCAGTGATTGCAGGCCCCGCCAGTTGCTGCGCATCGACGAACCACTGGTCCATGAGCCAAGGTTCGATAACGACGCCTGAACGGTCGCCGTAGGGGATGGTCATCTCATTGTCCTCGACCTTCTCGAGAAGGCCGAGCGCTTCCATCTCGGCAACCACCCTATCGCGCCCTTCAAAGCGATCTAAGCCCCGATAAGGTTCAGGCACGTTGTCGTTTAGGCAAGCGTTTTCGTCGAGCACGTTGACCACCTTAAGGTTATGGCGGCGACCGACCTCGAAGTCGTTGAAGTCGTGAGCCGGTGTCATTTTGACGGCGCCTGAACCTTTTTCGGGATCAGCGTAATCGTCGGCAACGATGACCAAGCGCCGTCCGACAATAGGTAGGATGCAATGTTTGCCAACCAAGTCCTTGTAGCGGTCATCGCTGGGGTGCACCGCAACGCCGACATCACCGAGCATAGTTTCCGGCCGAGTTGTACCAACGGTGACGTATTCGCCTTCCCGATCCTCGATGGGATACTTGAAATACCACATCTTGCCGGTGATTTGACGCTGTTCAACCTCAAGATCAGAGATCGCTGTATGAAGCTTCGGGTCCCAGTTCACAAGACGTTTGTCGCGATAGATAAGGCTTTGCTTGTAGAGATCGACGAACACTTTACGAACCGCTGCCGACAGGCCGTCGTCCATGGTGAACCGCTCGCGCGACCAATCACAGGATGCGCCGAGCCGGCGCAATTGTCGGGTTATAGCACCGCCCGATTCCGCCTTCCAAGCCCACACCGTCTCGATGAACTGATCGCGGCCGAGGTCGTGACGCGATTTTCCCTGCTCAGCTAACTGCCGTTCGACGACCATCTGGGTAGCGATGCCGGCGTGGTCGGTGCCCGGTTGCCATAATGTGTCTCGACCCTTCATACGCTGGTATCGGATAAGGATATCCTGCAGGGTATTATTGAGCGCATGTCCCATATGCAGACTACCGGTGACGTTCGGTGGCGGAATGACGATGGTGTATGGCTCTGCATCCGCCGCATGACCGCAGGCAAACGCATGCCCCTTTTCCCATGCGGCGTAATGTTTCCGCTCAACTTTGTCGGGCTGATAGACCTTGTCCAGCATTGCTGGGCATCCTCGACAAACTCAAAATTTCCGGAAGATATCTAACGCCCGAGGCGGCCGTGCGCAAGACGGCCTAGGAAACGGGTAGAGTTCGTCAGCTATCGAGACGTTCGGCGCGATTGATCATATGATCAATCTTTTTCTTGACCAGCCGCTCGATCAGGTAGGGAAGATTACGATCCAGCCATTCGCTCAGAATCGGTTTCAGCATTCCTCGGACAATCCCCTCGAGCGTCAT
>PTLJ01000234.1 GCA_002938045.1 Alphaproteobacteria bacterium MarineAlpha3_Bin4 | reverse complement strand
ATGACCTCTTTGCCTCTCAGATAGCCCTGACAAACGGAATCCGGTGTCACAAACCATGCCCCGAGACGCGCAAACAGCTACCGAAGAGTTTCCTGCCTGGGCAGCAAACCACTGGTATAACGGTCGACAGGGTGCGCGTAGGGCAGTCGCCTGTTTTCTGCACACACACATCTACCCGATTTGACAGACACAAATCCGGGAAGCCCCGGGTGCGCCGTTCGAAAACTCGGAACTGGGATTTGCCGGTGGCGGCCTCGTGGCCTTCTTCGACGGCAACTATGTCGTGCAAACTGTTGACGATCATGAACAACGTTCGATGGTCTTTGTCGAGATGCTCCATCCCGGTCTCGAACTTGTCAGACCATTCCATAAAAGCCAAACCTGTTTCCCAAAGACGGGCAAAACCATAGCAACCCTCTGAAGGGAGCCGAATTGATGGAGATTAATCAGGGGTCGACATTTCTGCGCGGGTATCAGACACAAGCGACCCCCGTGCCGCCGAGGCCGCAATAGCCGTGCGGATTTTTAGCTAGGTACTGTTGGTGATTGTCCTCGGCGTAATAGAACTGGGGCGCAGCGATGATCTCGGTGGTGATCTTGCCGTAGCCCTTGTTCTTGAGCGCCTTCTGGTAGGCGTCACGGGACGACACGGCAGCGGCGCGCTGGGCGTTGGAATAGTAATAGATGCCGGAGCGGTACTGGGTGCCGGTGTCGTTGCCCTGGCGCATGCCCTGGGTCGGATCGTGGCCCTCCCAAAAAATGCGCAACAGCATTTCGAAGCCAATCGCGGCGGGATCGAACACCATCCGTACGACCTCGTTGTGGCCGGTCAGCCCGGTGCAGGTCTCCTCGTAGGTGGGATTTGGGGTATGGCCGGCGGCATAGCCGACAGCGGTGACGTAGACCCCGGGCACCTGCCAGAATATGCGTTCAGCACCCCAGAAGCATCCCAGCCCAAACAGCACCAGATCCAACCCATTTGGGAATGGCGGTGCCATTTGGTTGCCGTTGACGTAATGGGTCTTTAGCACCGGCACCGGCGCGTCGCGGCCAGGCAGGGCCTCAGCCGGCGTCAGCATACGCGGGCTCTTCGAAGCGGACATCCACATGAAGGGGGTTTTCCTCGCTCGACGATCGTTCGATGGTGGCGGCACAGGGCCGCGACTGTAGGTTCGAGACTTTCATATGGGGCATTCAAAACGCAACTGTAACCCTCTATCGGCAACGGCGCCACCTCTGTGTCCCCTAGCCGGCCCTGGCGGCAGATGAACGTCGGATTCAAGAACGATGAGATGCCATGACCGCTGCTTCCGAACCGACCGTCGCTGTCCACGTCGCCTGCATCGCTATCCGCACCCTTGCTAATGTGCTTGACGACAGCAGCTTGCACGATAACGTGATGCCGTCGGTCAAGGCGATCGCACCCGGGTTCCGCTTTTTCGGCCCAGCCCTGTTCGATGTCGGCGTCAACTCGGCCGGATATGGAGACCGACTGGTTCCGTTGCGCAACTGGGGTGCTGGCGGGCATTGACCTGGACCGCGTCAGGGGTAATAAGGGCGGCAATCGCCGTCACGGTCGGGTGGGATTGGCGGAATTTTATCACCATGCGGTATCGTCGCCAGCCGAACGGCAATATATATGACCATGACTGAGATTGTGCCCCCGTCCGAACACTCCCGTCCCGTCGTACTTTGTATCCTTGACGGTTGGGGCGAACGCGCGGAGACTGCTGACAACGCGATCGCTCTTGGCAATACGCCTAATTGGGATCGCTTCATGGCCGAGGGGCTGCACGCGCGCCTAGACGCCTCGGCCGAGGACGTCGGATTGCCCGCTGGCCAAATGGGTAACTCCGAGGTCGGGCACATGAACATCGGCGCAGGCCGAGTTGTGCTTCAGGACCTGCTGCGCATCAACGCGGCGCTTGCCGACGGTAGCCTGGCCGTAAATCCCGTACTGGGACGATTCATCGACAAGGTTAAGACATCAGACGGAACCTGCCACCTGATGGGACTGCTGTCGCTGGGCGGCGTTCATTCGCACCAGGCCCACATTGCCTATCTGGTGCGGCAACTGGCCGCCGCCAGTGTGCCGGTGCGGCTGCATGCCTTTCTCGATGGTCGCGACACGCCGCCCAAGAGTGGCCGGGAATACATGGAGGGTTTCCTCGCCGATGTTGCCGACGTAGACGGCTTCAGCGTCGCCACGGTCAGCGGAAGGTACTACGCCATGGATCGCGACAAACGTTGGGAGCGGGTAGAGAAAGCCTACCGCGGGCTTGCCGAAGGCGACGGCGAACGCGCTGATGACGCGCCCGCCGCTATTGCCGCAAGCTACACCGCCGGTATCACCGACGAGTTCATGCTACCGACGGTGATCGGCAATTATGGTGGCATCACCGCGACCGATGGCGTTTTGATGGCTAACTTCCGCGCCGACCGGGTGCGCGAGATCCTAACCGCGCTCGCCGATCCCGACTTTTCCAAGTTTCCGCGCAAAACCCCGGTCGGGCCGTCCCATCGGCTTGGCATGGTCGAATATTCGGGCAAGCTGAACAACTACTACGAGGCATTGTTCGGGCCGCTCAAGCTGACCAGAATTCTCGGAGGTGTTGTTGCCGATGCTGGCCTCAAACAACTGCGCATCGCCGAAACCGAGAAATACGCCCACGTCACCTACTTCCTCAATGGTGGCCGCGAGGCGAAGTTTCCTGGCGAGGAGCGCATCATGGTGCCGTCCCCGCGCGTCGCCACCTACGA
>PTLJ01000233.1 GCA_002938045.1 Alphaproteobacteria bacterium MarineAlpha3_Bin4 | reverse complement strand
CCGATAGCTTGCGGAAGCTGCGACGCGACCAAAACAGGCCAGAATTGAGGGCGACCGGTATCACCGGTGCGTCGCATTGTCGATAGAGAGCGGCAATGCCAGGAAACAGCGGCAGGCGTTTACCGAGCGGTGCGCGGGTACCCTCCGGGAAGATGATCACCGATCGGCCGCGCGCGAGGCGGTCCCGAGTGTCGCGCACCATCTGTTTTAAGGAGGTGGCGCCCCCGTCGCGGTCGACGGCGATGCCTTGGCATTTGCGCGCATACCAGCCCCACAGCGGGATCGCCAACAATTCCTCCTTGAGAATGTAGTTGGGGTCGTTGACCAGCATGTAGAAGACAAAGGTGTCCCAGGCGGATTGGTGCTTGGGGGCGTAAATGGCAGGACCGTCGATCAGATTCTCACGCCCCCTGACCTCGTAATCGAGGCCGACGATGTATTTCAGGCCGACCCGCTGGCCGTGGGTATAGAAGCGCACGGCACTTTGCATCATGCGACGTGGAAACGGGAAGAACGCAATCATCCCAAACAAAACGACGGTATTCCAGGTCCAGAAAAAAACGTTGTAGAGGCAGGAACGAAATAACGTCATAAACGAGCAATTAGTTAGTTGCGGGTTGGACCGAGCTTTTAGCCGCCGGTTCGCCTTTAAACCACTCCGCCGCGCGGTGCCGAGCCCAGGCCAGCAAGAACTTATTATATTCGCTGATGACTAGGGCCGAGGTCCCTGGCCAGGCCCACCAGTCCAGCTGCTTGACGCTTTCGGGAAACACCGGATGCGGCACGATGGTCGCCATCGGCATTGCCTGGCGAAACTCCAACAAGCTCCGGGGCATGTGGTAGGCGGCGGTGACCAGGCGAATGGAGGCAATGCCCTGCTGTCGCGCCCAGGCCGCTGTTTCGATTGCGTTGGCCGTAGTGTCGACGGCGTTGCCAATACTGATGCGCTGTTCCAGATCGACGGGCGAACGCTTCGCGATCTGCAGCAGGCGACGCACGTCCAATCCGCGATAGACACCGGATACGAACATGCGGGCTGCACGATTCTGGGTCAGCAACTTGAGGCCCGCTCTCAGCCTTTGCGAGCCGCCGGTCAAGACGACGATGGCGTCGGTGCGCGTTTCCGCAACGGGGATCTTGTCCGGGATGTCGGCAGCAAAGCGAAACAGCCCGATGATCCAGACCCCGGCGAGAAAGACGGCGGGCAGGACAAGGTTCACCGCGGTGAACAGCTGAGTTCGGTCCCGCCGCTGCATCGCTTAGAGAATCCTACCGAGCGTTCGCATCACCGTCAACCGAGCCGTCAACATGGCGATCACGGCAGCCGCGACCGGCAGCACCGCCAGTGTCCCCCAGTGGGCTGGCTCGAGCCCGAGTTGCGGCACCAGGGCCCCCTCGATAGGTTGGGCCAAGTAGCCGACCCCGAGCACAGTAGGAATGGCGAGCGCTAGGCCCATGATACCGCCCCTCAGCCCGAGCGCCATCGCGCGGCCTGCAAACTGGCGGGCGATGTACGAATCCTGGGCCCCGATCAGGTGTAAGACCTCTATTGCCTCCTTATGGATGGCGAGGCCGGTGCGGGTCGTGAAGACGACGGTGCCCACGGTGGCCAGGCCGACGAAGATGAGCACTGCCGCGGCCACGCCTTCAATCATCTCTATCAGCCGCACCAGGCGCTCGAGCCAGATTTCGTGGTCGTCGATGCTGGTGCCCGGCACCTGCGCCGCGATGCGGTTGGATAGAGCGCGCAGGTCGAGATCGGTTTTCGCCTTCAGTGCGACGTCGATAAGTTGCGGCAACGGCAGGTCACCGACCTCAACGTAATGGCCGAGCCAGGGCTCGAGTAGGCGCAGCAGTTGGGCGTCGTCGATCACCTCGTAGCGGTCGATTTCGGGTGTCACCGCCAGCACGTTGAGTGTCTGTTGCAGCCGCTTGGTATTATCGTCGTCGGCGTCGACCCGCGCGATTTGGACTGTCAAGGTGCCACGTACGCCGTGGTCCCAGCGCCCGGCGGTGGCGTTGAGGACCAACACCGCGGTCATGGCCAGTACCGCCTGGAAGACCATAAACGCGTTCAGCCACCGAAGTAAGCGGCTATGGTCATCGCGGTCGAGCGGTAGATCGGAACGGCGCGAAAACATCAGAGAAAGTTTTCCAGGCCGGGCAAGTCTCGGAATTCAGCGGTTTCGCCGCTATCTTCCGCCGCCTGGCCGACCCGCGTCGCCGGCCGGTCAAAGTGCCCTGTCGTCGTTGGCAATAAGTTGAGACGCCCTTGATCTAGTTTCAGTCGCGTGTGGCCGAGGCGTTCGACAAGATGGTTGTTGTGAGTGGCGATGACGATCGTGGTGCCGAGCTTGTTGAGCTCTTCGAACAAATGAATCAGGCGCAGGCCCATAGTGTCGTCGACGTTACCGGTCGGTTCGTCGGCGAGCAGCAGCTTCGGCCGTCCGATCACAGCGCGCGCGATAGAAACGCGTTGTTGCTGCCCGCCGGACAAGGTCGGCGGGCGCGCTTTAAGGTGGTCCTTGAGCCCGACCCAGGTCAGCAGCTCAACGACGTGTTTCTCGACGTCGCTTTCTCGTGTGCCGGCGACCCGCAGCGGCAGGGCCACGTTGTCAAACGCCGATAGGTGGTTGAGCAGTCGGAACTCTTGGAACACGACGCCGACCCGGCGGCGCATAGCCGGCAACTCGCGCCTCGGCGTCGTCGCGATATCGCAGCCAAATAACGAGATAAGACCGCGCGAAGGCTTCAGCGCCATATAGATCAGCTTCAGCAGCGACGATTTGCCAGCGCCGCTCTCG
>PTLJ01000232.1 GCA_002938045.1 Alphaproteobacteria bacterium MarineAlpha3_Bin4 | reverse complement strand
GCCTATGAGCTTGCCCATCACCGCTTCGCCCAAGAATTGTTGCCACCAGCTCTCGGTGTCGTGGCCGTACATTAGCATGTCGTAATGGTGAAGCCGGCCTGTGTTGCCGAAAACTAGCGTGCGTTTGCCGAAGCGGCAGTCAAGACGATGGCCGAGTTGCAAAGCGGGCAGTAACTGACGTCCACGGGAACGCCGCCAACCGTGTCGTTGAGGATCTCGTGCCACAATAATATACGGCAGCAGATAGGTGCACGCATCGCCGTCGATGACGAGACTGATCACCAGTTCCAGCGGGCCGACGTTGCGTACACCAGCGTCGGCAATGAGTTTGGGATTATTGATCGGCGGGATGGAATCTCGCGTTGCTCCGTCGGAGCGGATTTCGGTCAGGTTGATGGAGCGCTCATTTAAGACGGTGATCGGGAACTCGTTGGCCCAGTCGACTGGTCCTCCCGTAGCCGTTGGCGTAAAAAACGCCAGGCCGACGATCAGAAAAAGGGTTTCAAGCCGGGCTTCAACCCGTTGCATAATAGGCTGGGGCGAAGTCATCCCCAGATGGCAGCGGGGGGCTCGGGGGCCTTCAAATGAGAGAATCGTGAAATGACAGTTAATGACGAGCAGGAACTAGACCGCCGCCACGCCATAAAGATGGCCAAGAAGAAAGCTGCGCGCGACAAGATTTTAGCCACCAAAACGATTGAGAAGGGGCTGTTGATCGTCCATACCGGCAAGGGCAAGGGCAAGTCGACGGCCGCTATGGGTCTCGCTTTACGTGCCATCGGCCACGGCATGCGTGTGGGGATCGTGCAGTTCGTCAAAGGCGTGTGGGAGACTGGCGAGCGCGACATGCTAGCCATGTTTCCGGACCTAGTCACGATCAGGGCCATGGGCGAAGGCTTCACCTGGGAAACCCAAGATCGCCAGCGCGACATCGCGGCTGCTTGCCAGGCTTGGGAGACGGCCAAGCAAATGATCGCCGATGAGAGCTACAAGATGGTCATTCTCGACGAGCTCAACATCGTGCTGCGCTACGGGAATTTGGACCTGACCGAAGTCGTCGAGACACTTACGTACCGGCCTAAGGACTTGCACGTTGTCGTTACCGGGCGAAACGCCAAGGACGAACTGATCGAAGCCGCTGACCTGGTCACTGAGATGACCCAGGTTAAGCACCCGTTCCGTTCCGGCGTCAAGGCGCAAGTGGGGGTGGAGTTCTGATCATGGCAATCAGCATGTGGAATCGGCAGGTCTTGGTTTTGGTGCCGGTCGCTGCCGCCGCTTGCGCACCTTTGCGAGAACCCAAGGACCTTACCTCGCGGCATCTGGTCGCTGCTGCGGCCAATACCATCGAGCGGTTCCGCGCTAATTCAGAGTTCCAGCCCTTCGCCCATTTCCTGACCGATGCCCGTGCCGCGGTCGTTCTGCCCAACGTGTCCAAGGCTGGGTTCTTTGCCGGCGGCGAAGGCGGTAACGGCGTCCTCATCGCGCGCACCGCTGCGGGCAGCTGGGGCCAGCCCGCGTTCTATACCCTGGGTGCGGCCAGCTTCGGTCTGCAATTCGGTGTCCAGAACACGGCCGTCGTGTTGATCGTGCGCAACGACGGCGCCCTCTCCTTGATCATGGAGCATCAGGGCAAGCTAGGTGCCGACACAGGTGCCACGATCGGTGTCCACGGTATGGATATGGAGGCTTCGACGACGACACATCACGGCGCCGATATCCTCGCCTTTGCCAACCCTAACATTGGTGCCTATCTGGGCGCTACGTTAGAGGGCGCGGTGTTAGCTTTACGCAACGACCTTAATCACGCCTTTTACGGCGGCGGCGCCACGCTCGACGGCATTATCGCCGGCAAGTTCCGCAACCCCGCCGCCAACCAGCTAAGGACTGTCCTTGACGGTGGATAACGGGCCCAAGGCCTTGATGGTTCAGGGCACCGGTTCCGACGTCGGCAAATCGCTGCTCGTCGCTGGCCTTGCCCGCGCTTTCGTTGAACGCGGGCTCCGGGTGGTGCCATTCAAGCCCCAGAACATGTCTAACAATGCCGCGGTGACGCCGGACGGAGGCGAGATCGGTCGCGCCCAAGCTTTACAGGCGCGCGCCGCACGGGTGACCTCAAGCTATCACATGAACCCGGTGCTCCTAAAACCGCAATCTGAAACCGGGGCCCAGGTCGTCGTTCACGGTCGTGTCGAGACGACCGCCACGGCGCGTGAGTACACTGCCCTCAAACCACAATTGCTGCCGCGTGTTCTAGAGAGCTTTGCCTTTTTAGGCCGAGACGCTGATTTGGTCCTGGTCGAGGGTGCGGGTAGCCCGGCTGAAGTTAACCTGCGCGCTGGCGACATCGCAAACATGGGTTTCGCCGAAGCGGCACGTGTCCCGGTAGTCTTGGTCGCCGATATTGAGCGGGGCGGCGTCATCGCTAGTATTGTCGGTACCCGGGCCTTGATGAGCGAGGCGGAGGCGGCGCTGACCCGCGGTTTCATCGTTAACAAGTTTCGCGGCGATGTCTCCCTCTTCGACAGCGGTATAGAAATAATCGCCGAACACACGGAGTTCAGGTGTTTCGGCGTCATACCGTATTTCGCGCGCGCCCGTAGGCTGCCGCAAGAGGACTCCATGTCGCTCGACGGTCGCACTCTCGACGCCTCCGAGAATCCGGCGTCCGAAGCCATTCGCATCGCCGTCCCGAGACTTTCCCGGATTGCCAATTTCGACGACCTCGATCCGCTTGCCGCGGAGCCTGGGGTGACGATGGAGATCGTCGAGCCCGGCGATGCGCTGCCGGGCGATGCCCATCTCGT
>PTLJ01000231.1 GCA_002938045.1 Alphaproteobacteria bacterium MarineAlpha3_Bin4 | reverse complement strand
ATGGGCGTGCGACCAATTTTCAGCCTTTCTGCCAGGGCCGTCTCAGATAGCACGGTACTCGGTTCCAGGCGGAGGGTCACAATCATCTCCTCCAATTCTCGATAAGCTTGATTTGTTAGGCTTATCCATTTCTTATTCGGTTTAGCCCGCGAGGGGCCTCGGTTGAATGCGCTTCGCGCCATGGCTCCCAAATACTCCGAAACAAATACTGGTTTTCTATATTTGCTTACGTTTGTCCACCATAGTGGTGAACCTCTCAAATTCAGCTTCGTCCACACCGTAGGTATGGTTGTTGTCGGGAAATGTGCCGTTTTTTACGTCGCTGACGTATTGTTGAATGCCACCCACAGCAATCTCAGTGAGTTTGGCGTAACGCTTGGTGAACTTGGGCCGAAAATCTGTAAAAACGCCTAACAGGTCATAACCCAACAAAATTTGGCCATCCGTGCCAATACCGGCGCCGATACCAATGGTCGGAATATCTAGTTGTTGGGAAATCAAAGCTGCGATCTTTCCCGGCACAGCCTCGAATTCCAACATGAAGCAACCGGCATCCTGAATGGCGAGAGCGTCTTCAAGAATAATCATGGCGGCTTCAGCAGTGCGGCCTTGAATTTTGAACCCACCAAACATGGCGACCGTGTGAGGGGTCAATCCAATGTGCGACGCCGTCGGAATCCCGGCGTCGACAAGTGCTTTTAAAATATGAGCCTGGCTTTTCCCACCCTGCGGTTTGACAGCATCCGAACCGGCATCTTGCATAAACCGTGTGGCGTTGATCAATGCCCTTTCCTCTGTGTTGTAGCTTTGGTAGGGCATGCAACCAAGAACGAAGGTGTTGGGTGCACCTCGCCGCACGGCTTGAGAATGCATCACCATCATGTCCATAGTGGCAGGAATTGTGTTGGGGTGCCCATGGGCGATCATGGCCAGACTGTCGCCGACCACCGCAACGTCGACACCGCCCAACTCTGCCCATTGCGCGGATGTATAATCGGGAACCGACATGTAAACCATCTTTTCGCCCGTTTTTTTCGAATCCCGAATTTCGGTGATCGTTCGTTTTTGTTTTTCCAGTTTGCTGTCTCGTTCCATAGGCAAAGCACCCTTGATGTATCTGTAATATATTAATTTCACATGCTAGGGGTGGGGG
The DNA here is from genome assembly GCA_002938045.1 of Alphaproteobacteria bacterium MarineAlpha3_Bin4. Lineage (GTDB taxonomy): Bacteria > Pseudomonadota > Alphaproteobacteria > Rhodospirillales > Casp-alpha2 > PTLJ01. The sequence goes on along the minus strand of PTLJ01000231.1, from coordinate 1,657 downwards.
CCATACCGGTCAAGCGACGAAGGAGTCACAGGCCTAAGATAGATCCATTTCGGAGACTTTATTTGACAAACATAACCCGCAGAAAAAGAAGGATGATTTAGCTGCGAACAGGGCAGTAAGAACTGTTTTTCTTATTCGGTGCTGTTTCCCTATCATCACAAGAAGCTAATTTGGATAGACGAATTTATAGGAGAATTATCGCCGCCAGCCCTAGGAAAACAAAGAAGCCGACCACGTCCGTGACGGTGGTAAGAAAGACACTAGAGGCGATTGCCGGGTCGATCCGAGCGTGTTCCAGCATCAAGGGGATGGTAGTGCCGGCGAGGCCAGCGACCGTCATATTGACGACCATGGCGAGACCAATCACTAGACCCAAGACTTGGCTACCAAACCAGACCCAGACGATGACGCCGGCGAATACGGCGAAGAGCACGCCATTGATGGCGCCGACTAGAATTTCTTTGCCGATCACTCTAGCCGCGTTAGTTGCCGTCAGTTCCTTCATGGCCAAGGCACGAACGGTAACGGTGAGCGTTTGGGTGCCAGCGTTACCGCCCATCGATGCGACGATTGGCATCAGAATAGCCAGTGCCACCAATTGATCGATGGTGGCGTCGAAAAGGCTGATTACTAACGAAGCGACAATTGCGGTTAGCAGATTAACGGCAAGCCACGAAAATCGAGCCCGGGTGGTGTCGATGGCAGCGTCGTAAAGATCGTCCTCGCCAATGCCGGCTAAATACATGATGTCTTCCTCATGTTCCTCGTCGATAACGTCGACGATGTCGTCAATGGTGACAACGCCCACTAACCGGCCCAACTCATCGACCACCGGAGCTGACACAAGATCGCGCTGGCGGAACAGGAACGCGACGTCTTCTTGGTCCATGGTTACGGCGACAACTTTCTTCTCGGGTTCGACGATCTCGGTCATCTTCACCGGGCGGCGAGTGCGCAGCAGTTGATCAAGCATTACCTTGCCGACCGGTTTGTGGTCGGGATCGACGACGAAGATACTGTAAAAGTGATCCGGCAAGTTATTATCCTCGGAATCAACGCTGGCCCGCATATAGTCAATTGTTTCGCCTACTGTCCAACCCTCGGGCACAGAGACGAACTCCCGCTGCATCAGCCGACCGGCGCTGTCTTCCGGATAGGCGAGGCCCTCTTCGATGACGGTCCGCTCGGCGGCCGGAATGGAATTCAGTACCTGCCTTTGCTCGGCCTCGTCCAGTTCCTCAAGGACAGTGACGGCGTCGTCCGTATCTAAATCGCTCACGGCCACTGCGACCTCATCGAGCCCGAGTAGGTCAATGATCTGGTCGCGAACAGTTTCATCGAGCTCGGACAGAATCGCGGCGTCAAAGTCGGTACGGATAATTTCAACGAGGCGCGCCCTGTCCTCGGCGTCGAGGCGCTCCAGAAGATCAGCAACGTCGGCGTAGTGAAGTGGCTTGATTAGCTCACGTACGCAGTCGATATTTTTGTCGTCGAGGGCATGTACAATGTCCTCCTCGACACCTGTTTCTAGCACGTAGATGAGGTCGTCCGGGAGCCCTGTAAGTTCCTCGGTCTGAGTCTCTTTTTGATTGTCCCGATCGCTCACGCGCGCGTCTCCGTGGGATGTCAGGGTATTATTTTATCCTAACTATAAAAA
>PTLJ01000230.1 GCA_002938045.1 Alphaproteobacteria bacterium MarineAlpha3_Bin4 | reverse complement strand
CCTGGGAGTTAACCATGGAGCAGACAATGACAGCCCTGCGCGACCGGACTCCTTTATAGTCCTTGGCTTAACAAGCCGAATTATGGCGTTATTTTCCAAACCTTGCGCCATTCTTGGTCCGAGGTTGTCCTTGAACCCGCAGTTATCCACAATTGCTTGCAGCGTGGCGGCCGACATCGTGGTCCGAAACGACCAGTTCCGTAACGAACGGAAGACCCGCTCAGTCATTTTGGCGGATGAAAATCCTGTCAGCAAAAATGTAGCCCTGTCCGGACGTAAGCCTGGGGGCCTACGCTCCATGTGCTATGTCAGCTCGAAAAAAGCTCCCGGCACGCGACGAGTACGGTCTCGGGTTCGATGGAATGGATCGAGCCGCCACCCGACCTCAACCCCGCCGTTGCCGGAATTTTTGACGTCAACTCCCACGGATAGAAAATCCGATGATCGTTCCCCATCGGAAACCATACGCCGGGCTTGGCGCGGGCGCTGAAAACGGCGATGCAGGGAACGCCGGCCAGAGCTGCTAGATGCATGGGGCCCGAATCATGGCCCAGGTAAAAACTCGCCCGTCCCGCGACGATGGCGCTGATACGGGACGGCAGATCACCACAGAGGTTGATTGATGGTCCGCACCAAAGCTGTAACAACGCCTCCGACCGACCGCGCTCTTCGCCCGACCCTATAGCCGCTATGCCCAGATCCGGATGATCCGGGGCAAGCGTTTTCAGCACGAACTCCCAGTTGTGATTGCCCCAGTCCTTGTCCTCACCCTTGCCGCCAATGCAAAAGACAATGAAGCGGACAGCGCCCCGCCAGTCCGACAGAATTTTGTCAGCTTGCGCGATCTCTTTCGGACCGAGGCCGAGATCGGCCTGCGGAACAATATGTGATTCGGCATTGATTGCCCTGAGAAGACGATTGCCCTCGCTTTCCCAAAGATCTTCGCCGATCTTGTGATAGGCGCGTAACGCGCTGCTGAACGGCAGCCCGATAAAGCGCCTGACCCCGCACCAGCGGAAGAACATCATCTCCCGGATAAGACGCAATCGTCTCGAGGGTTCGGAAAGATAGACCAGAATGTCGGGACGCCACGCCCTAATCTCGGAACGCAGTTTTCGAACTTCTACCGGGTTCCAATTGCTAGGCGGAAATATAAAATAACCGCACACCAAACCCGATCCTGCGAGCAGGTCATGCAACGGCGCCGCTCTTCCCGCAACGGGGCTATTGGTCAGGATGCGGCGCTCGGAATCCGGAAAACGTTCTGCAAGCACGCTCAACGCGGGCAGGCTGACCACTCCATCACCCAGACTGCCCCGCCGGAATATCAGCACCTTATACGTCATCAGCCCTTACTTTGCTGCGAATTACATAAGTGGGCCTAACAGATGGCGCCCGTGAGAGGGTGGTAAGCCGTCGACACCTTATTTGGTTGGCTGAGTTTTTACTATATTCTCCGCTGGCCACGCAGTGCGCTATTAAAACAAACACAATAAGAAAATGACCGTTTTTTCTTGTGCTAGACTTGTGGTTTCGGGCTTGCTCAATTGGTTCCCGGCATGCGACCAGCCTATGCGTTCTTGCCTGGCTTGCGTTACCTGCTTGACGTTACACTAATAACACTGGCGTTTTATCTGGCGCATGTGGTCGCGGGCCTGTCGTGTACGTCGTCAACCAATTTTGGACATTTGGAGTTTTTTGGCAAGAGAGTGTCCGGCTCCTGTTGCTGACGTTACGCGGTCCTGGTGAGGCGGTGCAAGCCGGCGACGGTGAGTTGAGAGATCACTGCGTAAAGGGCGAAGGTCTGGTTAATTACGCCGAGCGTTTCGGCTCCTGCTTTCCAGGTGACGATGATGTTGATCAACACGCCGCTGATGACCAGTAGGCCAACCGCGCCGTAGTTCCAGAACGTATCGATGACGAGTTAATTGTCTTCGACGCGGAATCTTTTAAGGAGCGATTTCTTGGGCATTCGTTGGGCAGCTGGGAAAACCTGTTGCGATTTCCCCATAGACCATCTTACCAGATTAAACGGCCATACAGACATCGCGCTTTCGGAGGGATGACCTATTTGCTAGAAACCAGTGGCGCGTTCGGTTTGGCAAGAGTTCGTTTGTAAAGAGAAATTCATGGCCAGTTGGAGAAACACGGGGCATAGGAATCCGGCCTTCGCACTATCATTGGTGGAGCTTTGTCTTGTGCCGCTATGGCTGGGCCTCCATAGCCTATTTGGCCGCGCGGTCTACATCTAGTGGTTGGAAGTTTCCACGGTGCGCGTACTCTACCTCGTCAGCCACCCCATCCAATACCAGGCGCCATTGCTGCGCCTGATCGCTGCCGAGCCTGACATAGAACTCAAGGTGCTGTTCGAACGGTTGCCCAACGACGGTCCATGTTACGACCATGGGTTCCAGGCCGATGTGCAATGGGACGTGCCGACCACTGAGGGCTACAACCACTTCGAGGTCGGGTCGGTCAGCCATGTGGAAACCAAACTCCGCTCGGCCGATATTGTGTGGGTGCATGGCTGGGATAGCGCCTTGAAGCGCCGCGCGCTGAAGAGCGCCCGCCGGGCCGGCGTGCCGGTGTTGATGCGGGGCGAGAACACGCTTCAGGCCATGCCCGACGGCGCCGGATTGCGAGGCATGGTCAAGCGCGCCTACTTGAACAGGATATTCCGCCATATCGGCGGTTTTCTGTGCATTGGCGCCGAGAATCGCCGTTACTACGAAGCGCACGGGGTCGAGGCGGCGCGGCTGTTCTCCATGCCCTATGCCGTCGATAACGATTTCTTTCAGGTGCGCGCCCAAGAA
>PTLJ01000023.1 GCA_002938045.1 Alphaproteobacteria bacterium MarineAlpha3_Bin4 | reverse complement strand
TGACTGAGATTACTATCAAGGTGCTGCCAGCGCCGGAAAAGACTCGTACCGTGTTGGTCATCTGGCAGGCGAGCGGCGGCCATGATGACAAGGGGATCGCTGCCATGACCGACGCCCTGACCAGTTCCCACGAAGTCACCGCCGCCGCCCATCTGCCGGCCCGGGTTGCAGCGCGCTCCGCCGTTGACTACGTCAGCGGCACCAGCAGCGCCATCACCGCCGTACGAGTCGAGGGGCCGGAGCCGTCCGTCGCGTACCGCTGCAACGAACTGAAATCCATGCTTGGCTCCCATGCTCCGGTCGAGGAGCTGCATAGCAAGAATTCGGCCGAACTATGGCGCGAGGTCCGCGACGTGTCATATTTTGCCGAATCAATCAAGCAGCAAGTGTGGCGTCTTTCTGTGCCGCCGGCATCGGGCCCGCGGGTGGCGATGACAATCCTTAAGGACAACCCCGGAGAGGTCTTCTACGACTGGGGCGGCGGCCTGATTTGGTTGGCACTTGATCCGAACGACGACGCCGGTGAACCGGTGGTCCGCGCTGCCACCGCTGACGTCGGCGGCTATGCCACCCTGATACGCGCTGCCGAAGAGGTCCGCACCCGTGTGCCGGTGTTCCAACCACAACCAGAGGCGCTTGCTAGCATCACTCGCCGCGTTAAAGAGGGCTTCGATCCCAACGGGGTGCTCAACCCGGGCCGTATGTACGAAGGGGTGTGAGGCGCGATCATGAAAACCGACTTCACCCTCGCCCAGCTCGCCGATCCAGACCTCGCCGCTGTAAACACGATCCTCCGCACTTGCGTCCATTGCGGGTTTTGTACCGCCACCTGCCCGACCTACGTGTTGTTAGGCGATGAGCTCGACAGCCCGCGCGGGCGTATCTACATGCTCAAGAATATGTTCGAGACTGGCGAACCAGCGCCAGCCAAGGTCGTCACCCACGTCGACCGTTGTCTGAGCTGCCTTTCGTGCATGACAACCTGCCCTGCTTCGGTCAACTACATGCACCTGGTCGACCGTGGCCGCGCCCATATCGAAGCTACCTTCACCCGTCCCATGGCCGAACAGCTTTTGAGGAAGCTGCTCACTTTCCTATTGCCGTATCCGGGTCGGTTCCGGCTGTCGCTCATCGGCGCCCGACTGCTGCGACCACTAGCGCCGATAATGCCCGGCCGGCTCAAGAGCCTTTTTGCATTGGTGCCAAGTGTCGCGGCGCTGGCGTCGCCAGTCGACCGGCCGCAGGTGTTCCCGGCCGAGGGCAAGCGCCGCAAGCGGGTGGCGCTTATGTGCGGTTGCGCGCAGCAGGTCCTTAAGCCCACAGTTAATGAAGCGACGGTGCGGCTGCTGACCCGCCTCGGCTGCGAGATCGTGGTGGCATCGGGCGCCGGCTGCTGCGGCGCGCTGGTTCACCACATGGGTCGCGACGCCGCTGCCCGTGCCGCGGCCAAGGCCAATATCACCGCTTGGGAGCGCGCCGCTGCTGCTGACGGCGGCCTCGATGCCATCATTAGCAACGCGTCGGGCTGCGGCGTGGTGGTCAAGGATTATGGTCACATGCTGCGCGCGGATCCAGACTGGACCAAACGTGGTCAATGGGTGTCCGATATCTGTTGTGACGTTTCCGAGGTGGTCGAAAAGCTGGGGCTGCCGGCGCCAGTGTTGTCGCAGGCGCCGGTTGTCACCTACCACGGCCCGTGCTCCATGCAGCACGGCCTCAAACTGAAGGCGACGTCGCCGGCGCTGTTGCAGGCCGCAGGCTTCGAGGTCCGGCAGCCAGCCGAAGGACACCTCTGCTGCGGCTCGGCCGGTATCTACAACGTCATGCAGCCCGCCATCGCCGACCAGCTGTTGTCGCGCAAGCTGACCAATATCCGTGCTACCCACCCCGAGGTCGTCGCCACCGGCAACATCGGCTGCATGGTGCAGTTGGAGGGTGGCATGATGGGGGGTGCCAAGGGTGCGGCGATGGTACCCGTCGTCCACACGGTCGAGCTCCTTGATTGGGCCACCGGAGGGCCGAAACCGAGAGCCATCCGCTAGTGTCCGACGTCGTGCGTTCACACATTGGTGCCCGCGTGTGACACGGTCCAGCTTGGATTCGACCCGGTTCGGTCTTAAGTTATCGGGATGACGAGCCCACTTGCCATCGCCGTCGCCGTCGTCTTGCTGTCCTTCTCCGGAGCGGCGAGGGCGGACCAAAACGACGTCCAGCTCAACAGCCTGTTCCAGCGCTTGCGGGCAACCAATGACTTCAGTGAGGCGATGGCCATCGAACAGACGATCTGGGCGATCTGGCGGCAGCGCGACAACGCCGAGATCGACGCCCAGATGTCGCTCGGCATCAAAACCATGAACAACGGAGCGCTGAAGCTCTCGCTCAAGGCCTTCGATGACATCGTCCGCCGCGACCCTGAGTATGCCGAGGGCTGGAACAAACGCGCCACGGTTCACTACCTGATGGGTAACTTCGACGCTTCGGTGCAGGATATTAGCAAGACCCTGGCGCTTGAGCCGCGCCACTTCGGGGCGCTTTCAGGTATGGGCTTGATCTATTCGGCGATCGGCAAGGCGGCGGCGGCGATCAAGGTCTGGGAAAAGGCGCTGACGATCAATCCGCATATGCTCGGCATTAAGGCGCTGGCTGACGAGCTGCGCAACAAGATCAAGGGTGAGACAACCTAAGGGGCCGCCGTTTCGCCGCCGTCCGCTTTTGTCTGCGCGCCATCGCTTGCAGCGGATCGCACAAATGCGTATGTCTAAATGGGTTGATTTCACCCGTTTCGGAGATTTCGACATGACCGCCGATCCCGCGACCGTCAACGACGAATTCCTAGAAGAGCTGCGCGCCATCGTTGAGCAACGGTTGAGCACGTCGGAAGCCGTGCGCGAGCAACATGGACACGGCGAATCTTATCATCCTACGTGCGCACCCGACGCCGTTATCTTCGCCAAGACGACTGACGAGGTCAGCGCTGTCGTCAAGGCCTGTGCGGCACGGCGTGTCCCGATCATCCCGTTCGGCACTGGAACGTCGCTAGAAGGACACCTGGCGGCCGTCCGCGGCGGCGTCTCGATCGATCTCTCGCAGATGGACCGCATTGTCGCCGTCAACAGCGATGATATGGACGCCACCGTCGAGGCAGGCGTCACCCGCAAGCAGTTGAACGAGCATCTACGCGACACTGGCTTGTTTTTCCCCGTCGATCCCGGTGCTGACGCCAGTCTCGGCGGTATGGCGGCGACACGAGCGTCGGGCACCAACGCGGTACGCTACGGCACCATGAGCGAGAACGTGCTATCGCTGACCGCTGTGCTTGCTGACGGTCGCATCATCCGTACCAGCCGCCGGGCGCGAAAGTCGGCGGCTGGGTACGACCTGACCCGGCTGTTCGTCGGCTCTGAAGGAACGCTCTGCGTGATCACCGAAGTCACGCTCAGGCTCTACGGAATCCCCGAGGCAATATCGGCAGCGGTATGCAGCTTTAGTGAACTGGAAGCAGCGGTGAACACGGTCATCGCTACCATTCAGTGCGGTGTCCCGGTGGCGCGGATCGAACTTCTCGACGACATACAGATGGATGCCGTTAACAAGTATTCGGACTTCGATTATCCGGTTCAGCCGACATTATTCTTCGAGTTTCACGGCTCCACGGCGGGCGTCGCCGAACAGGCCGAGATGGTCGGCGACATTGCCGGCGATTTCGGCGGTAGCGGGTTTCAATGGGCGACGCGCCCGGAGGACCGGACCCGCCTGTGGCAGGCGCGCCACGACGCCTATTACGCGGCCCTGGCCTTGAAGCCAGAGGCCAGAGGTATGGCAACCGATGTCTGCGTTCCAATTTCGCGTCTCGCCGAATGCATCACCGAAACCAAGAAAGACATCGACGACAGCGGCCTGCTGGCGCCTATTGTCGGTCATGTCGGCGACGGCAACTTCCATCTCGTTTTGCTCATCGATCCCGACGATGAGGAAGAGATGGCGCGGTGCACCGCATTGAACGAACGCATGGTCATGCGCGCGCTGGCCATGGATGGCACTTGCACGGGCGAACACGGCGTTGGCTACGGCAAGATCGATTTTCTAACCGCTGAACACGGCGAAGGAGTTAGCGTCATGCGCGCGGTGAAAACGGCCCTCGATCCGAGTGACATCATGAATCCGGGTAAGATCGTTCGCGTTTGAAAGGTCACCGCCGGTTCGGGACGAATTTCGCGAATGACGGTCGATAATCCAGCCGAGCTGCTGCGTGCCATGTTCGACGCTGCCGTTGCCGCCGCCGATCCATTGAAATGCGTGCCTCCGCACCTGCCGGAACCACCGCCTGGGCGGACAGTGGCGATCGGCGCCGGAAAAGGATCGGCGGCTATGGCTCGCGCTGTCGAGGACAATTGGCCAGGTGAACTCTCTGGCCTGGTCGTCACCCGATACGACTACGGTATGGCCTGTGGACGCATCGAGATCGTCGAAGCAGCCCATCCGGTGCCTGACGCCGCAGGCCGCGACGCCGCACAGCGCATGCTTGCAATAGCCCGGAGCCTCGGCCCAGACGACCTCTGTCTGGCCCTGATATCTGGCGGTGCGTCGGCGCTGCTGACATTGCCCGCGACGGGTCTGACGCTCAATGATAAGCAGGAACTCAACCTTCAACTGTTGCGTTGCGGCGCTAAAATCTCGGAGATGAACTGCGTACGCAAGCATCTGTCGGCGATTAAGGGTGGGCGGCTCGCGCTCGCCGCGGCGCCAGCGCGAGTCGTCACGTTGATGATTTCGGACGTACCCGGTGACGATCCCGGTATTATCGGCTCGGGCCCGACTATTGCCGACGAGACCACGTTCGCCGACGCGCGGGTGGTACTAGAGAGATACGGCATCGAACCACCGGCGGCGGTTGCCGATCACCTCGCCGGGGCTGCCGACGAAACACCGAAATTGGATCATCCGGTGTTTGCAACGGCCGAAAGTCGATTGGTGGCGGTGCCAAGCGTTAGCCTCGAAGCGGCCGCTGCCGTTGCCCGAGCGGCCGGAGTCGCTCCTGTGGTTCTCGGCGACGCGCTCGAGGGAGAGGCACGTGAACTGGCGGTCGAACACGCGGCCATGGCACTAGCTTTGAAAGGCGCCGCGCCGGCGCCATCGGTCCTACTTTCTGGCGGCGAGACGACAGTCACCGTAAGTGGTGCCGGAAGCGGCGGGCGCAACACCGAATACATGCTCGGCCTGGCCTTAGCGTTGGACGGAGCGCCGGGCATCCACGCTATCGCTTGCGACACTGACGGCATCGACGGCAGCGAGGACAACGCCGGCGCCTCGGTCGCTCCTGATACCATCGCCCGGGCTCGGGCGGCGGGTCTCGACCCGTCGGCATTGCTGGAACGCAACGACACCTTCACATTATTCGAAAGACTCGGCGATCTGGTTAAAACCGGCCCTACGTTCACCAACGTCAACGATTTTCGTGCCGTGTTGGTGTTGTCCTGAAGTCCGTCTGACACTACACTTCCCAGGAGGTATATCCCTCGCTCTCAGCGGCCGATTCCCCGGCAGCCGATCGTCAACCTGTTATGGAGAAATTGGCGTGAAAAAGGTTCTTTGGAGCGTCGGAATCTTGCTGGTCCTCTTGGCCACGGCGGCACTGGTTGGGCCGAGCCTCGTCAATTGGAACGACTACAAAGACGATATTACGTACCAAGTTCGCAAAGCGATCGGCCGCGAAATATCGATCCATGGCGATATCCGGATCACGGTTTTACCGGTGCCAGCTTTTGTCGCCAAAGAAGTTTCCATCGCTAACCCGGTTGGGGCGACATCTCCAAACCTAGCGCGCTTCAAGTCGATCGAGGTAAGGATCGCGTTGGGTCCACTGCTCAGCGGCCAGATCACGGTCGAAACAGTACGGTTGATTGATCCGGTAATTGAACTCGAAGTCCTCGCCGAAGGCAGCAAGACATGGGAGTTCAATTTGTTAGCGGGCAACACCGCACTGGTGCCGCTGTCGACTGGGGAACGGCCAGCCCCGGAGAGCAAGGGAGCTGCGTTGACGCCGACAGTCGTGCTCGACAACTTTACCATCGAGAACGGCACTATCACCTATCGCGACAACACCGCTGGTACCGTCGAACGGATTTCTGGCCTCAACGCCCGGGTTGTTGCGGCTTCCCTGAATGGTCCGTTCGAGAGCGCCGGCTCGATGTTGATACGCGGGGTGCCGCTCGATTTCGACGTTGATGTCGGTGAGATCATTCACAACCGTACCTTGCCCGTGGTTCTCAGTCTGGGCATCAAGCCGAGCGGCATGAAGCTACAGTTTAATGGCACTTTGGTCGGTCTCGACGACGTGCCCCGGTTCAAGGGCAATGTCAAAGGCAATGGTGCCAATCTGGGCCATGCGATCAACGCGGTGCGGCAAGGCCCGCCGCTTCCTGATTTGTTGGGGCAGCCTTTCGAAATCTCCGGATCAGTCGTTGCCTCAGCATCGGCGGGTGAGATCAAGAACTTGTCATTCAGGCTCGGCAGCACGCGGGCGAGCGGTGACGTGACGATCGAGATGGCCGATGCACTCAATGTCGCCGTGCGTTTGACCACAAAACAAGTCGATCTTGACAAGTGGTTGACGCCATCCTCCCAGTCGAGCACCGAAGCGGCCGACAGCGCGAGCGGAGAATCCGGCAACCAGACGAAAACGACGACGACGGCGCCCGCGCCAAGCGGTTCAAGCTCCGCCGCCGGTTTCGAGATACCGACTGGAATTAACGGATCGCTGATCCTATCCGCCGATACGGTAGTCTACCGAGAGGGCCTTATCCGCGACGCACTCCTCACCGCTGAACTAGCCAACGGCGAGGCGACCTTAAGCCAGCTTTCGGCACAGTTCCCTGGCGGTTCGGACATCGTCTTGTTCGGGTTCCTTTCTTCGAGCAACGATGGACCTCGGTTTGAGGGCAAGATCGAGACCACTGTCAGCGATTTGCGCGACGTATTGAAGTGGCTCGACATCGATATAAAACAGGTTCCTGCCGACCGACTGAGGAAATTGAGCCTGGGGACAAAGGTGACGGTGACACCGAAACAGGTGCAGTTAAGTGGTCTCGATCTGCGTTTCGACAGTTCACGGCTGACTGGCGGCGTCACGGTCGCGTTGCAGCGGCGGCCCTCGTTCGGCGCAAATATCGCCCTCGACCGTATCGACATCGACGCCTATCTACCGAAGCCAGCAAAGAAAAAAACGAAACCCGAAGTGGAGGCTGAGTCCGGTAAGGCGAAAGCAGTCACTGGATCCAAGAAGACGTTGGCAAACAAGGCCCAAGCCAATCCGTTGGCTAGATTATTCGGGCTCGGTGCTTTCGACGCCAACGTGAAAGCCCGCGTCAAGAGATTGGTCTATCAAGGCGCGCAGATAAAGAAAGTGGTTGTCGACGGCACGCTTTATAATGGCGATCTGGACATCCGGCGACTTAGTATCGCCAGGCTGGCCGGTGCGTCAGCGACGTTGAGCGGAAAGATCACGGGTCTTGGCGGTCTACCGGCGATGAAGGGGGTGGCGTTCGAAGCCAAGGCAGCGGACCTGTCCCGCGTGATGCGGTTGGTCGGGATCGAAGCTCCGATCGACACCAGGAAACTGGGTGCCGTCGCCATCGTGGGAACCGTCGACGGTAGCTTCCTGAAACCCCAACTCAATGCTCGTCTGACCGCTGCTGGTGCCATCGTTGGCGTCAAGGGATCAGTGTCGGTGCTGCCGTTCGGTGACATGCTGAAAGCAGAAGTTTCCGTTAAGCATAAGTCCACCGTTCGGTTGCTACGCGCAGTCGGCGCCGATTACCGTCCGGCAGGCAATATTGGTGGCATCGATATTACCGCCAAGGTCGAAGGAGACACCAAGGCACTTCGGCTTTCCGGCCTGCGCGGCCGCGTCGGCAAGACGGCCCTAAAGGGCGACGTAACGCTCGACCTGTCGGGGAGTCGGCCAAGACTGACGGGGGCGCTGGAAACTGGAGCATTGGTCATCGATCCGTTTCTGCCGGCCAAGCGCAAGGCTACCCTTGATTCGGCACCGCGGCTAATTCCCGCTGTTTGGCTAGGACCGAAAACGACGATCGGGTCCAGTTCGCTGATGCATCGGGTCGCGACCCGGGGCCGATGGCCGACGGAGCCTCTCGACCTTTCCGTGCTCAAGTCGTTCGACGCCGATCTCAACTTCAAGGCTCCGGCCGTAATTTACGGTAAATTTTTGCTTGAGAAAACCGATTTCTCGGTGGTCGTCGCCGATGGCGTGTTGACGACACGGCGCCTCAACGGAGTGATTTTTGGTGGCGTGCTTGCGGCCTCGGCCCGCGCCGAGGCGGCATCGCAAAACCAATTCAGGACGGAAATCAAACTGACGGGTGTCGATGTCGCCGAAGCCACACATGCATTGAGCGGTAAGCCGGCTGCCGACGGCCGCTTGAATGCCAGGCTCGATGTTACGGCCTCCGGACGCAGTGTTACCGATCTCATCTCAACCCTTAATGGTAGCGGCTCGTTAGCCCTCAACGATTTGGCCACCGGCACCGCCGGCCAAGGCTCGGCCTTGGCTGGGTTGCTTGGCCTGATGACAGCGTTCAACCAGATTGGTGGTGGTAAAGCGTTAGGCAAGGCTAATGTTTCTGGTTCCTTCAAGATGACCAACGGCATCGCCCGTTCGCAAGACCTAAAACTTGTATCCGGGATCGGCAGTGGCGTGGCAGCCGGAAACGTCGATCTGCCCAAGTGGAGCATCAACGTCAGTGGCAAGATGGAGCTCGCTGAAAGCCTGTTGACTCAGATTTTCAAGGCTGAGGTGCGCGAGATCCGCCAAGCGGTTCCGTTCTCAATCCGCGGCCGGCTCGATGCGCCGGACATCAAGGTCGATACTGATGCTCTGCTTGGCTCTGGAGGACTAATTCCGGGTGCTGACGCGTTTCTCAATAAGGTGCCCAAGGGTGTCGGTACTATCCTCAAAGGGATTCTCGGCGGTGGCGCCACCCAGGCGCAACCGTCTTCGCCGCTGCCTCCGTCAACGAACACCCAGAAGCAACCACCGCCGTCATCGCCGCAGCAACAAAAACAACTCAAGCCCGAAGACCTGTTGAAGCAGTTGTTCAAGCTTTAAAAGGCGGCTCCGGCCGGTTCTCGAGGACAAAAACCCTTATCGCACTGGAGAGATTGCCCCTGCGTCTGGCGTCAATCTCGGTTATTAGACGGTTGATCGACCGCCCGCGGGCGTCGGCGATCTGTTTCAGCGCCTGCCAGAAGGCTTCTTCGAGCGAAACACTGGTATGGTGGCCGGCGATCATAACAGAGCGTTTGCGGACCTCGGCGTCGCCTGTCATTTGCGCTTGTTACGGTTCGGCCGGGCGTTGGCGGACTTCCACCCAGCTTCCCGGGCGCACATAGCCCTCCGGCAGAGTTTGTCCGTATCGTTGAGCAACTCCGGCGGCACCTCGAAATACGAAAGCACCAGTACCTTGCCGCCGTGCCGGTAGGTGACCAAGTCGCCAACGGTGTCTTCCAATTCGCTGCGGTTTTCATGGTCGGCCTTCAGATAGAGGACGTTATTGGCGACGGTACCGAACATGGTGCTGTCGCAAAACAATCCGCCGCCAAACATTTGCTTCGCTGGCGCCGGCTCAGAAGCGTTGAGCAGGGGTGCGCGTAGTTCCAGGCTCGTAAACATGCACTCAACCCAGGTTCGGATAGATTGGAAAATCCCGGCACAGCGCTCGGACCTTCGCGCGCACGCGGCGTTCGGTCTTCGCGTTATCGTGTGGGTCGGCGGCGAGGCCGTCGATGACGTCGGCGATCAGGTAGCCGATCTCAGTGAACTCGTTAGCGCCGAAGCCGCGAGTGGTGCCGGCGGAAACTCCGAAGCGGAGACCGGATGTCACTGTCGGCGGTTCAGTATCGCCTGGCACCGCATTCTTGTTGACAGTCAAGGCGGCGGATTTGAGCGATTCGGCGGCGGCCTTGCCGGTGATGCCGTGGCGGCGCAGGTCGACCAGCATCAACGGCGTGTCGGTGCCGCCAGTGACAATGCGGACCTGCCGTTTCATCAGCGCCGCCGCCAGGGCCCGTGCGTTGGTCAGCACACGCGCCGCGTATTCCTTGAACTCGGGCTTCAGGGCCTCGCCGAAGCAAACCGCCTTGGCGGCGACAGCGTTCAGGATCACGCTGCCCTGGATGCCAGGGAAAACGGCGCTGTTGATCTTCTTGGCCAGCACTTTTTCGTCGGTAAGTACGATGCCGCCCCTAACCCCGCGCAGGTTCTTGTAGGTTGTCGCTGTCGCCACATGGGCATGGGGGAAGGGCGACGGGTGTGCGCCGCCGGCGACGAGGCCAGCAAAATGGGCCATATCGGCCAGAAATAACGCACCGACGTCATCGGCGACGGTGCGGAAGCATGCGAAATTGATCTCCCGCGGATAGGCCGAGCCTCCGGCGATGATCAGCTTCGGCCGGTGCTCGCGGGCGAGGCTGGCCATGGTGTCGTAGTCCAGAAAGCCGTCATCGTCGCGCACGCCGTAATGGAAGATGTCGAACCATTTGCCGGTCAGGTTAGCCTTGGCGCCGTGGCTCAAATGTCCGCCAGCGGCGAGATCCATGGACAGCACCGTGTCGCCCGGCTCGACTGTGGCCAGAAAAACAGCCAAGTTGGCCTGGCTACCGGAATGCGGCTGCACGTTGGCATAACCACAGCCGAACAACTGCTTGGCGCGCTCGACGGCGAGATCCTCGATGCGGTCGGCGAACTCGGCTCCGTCGTAATATCGTCGCCCCGGATAGCCTTCGACGGTCTTGTTGACTATCGGCGATGCGAGTGCGTCCAGGGTGGCGATGCTGACGATGTTCTCTGACGCTATCAACTCGATGCCATCCTGCTGTCGACGCAATTCACCCTTGAGCGCGTCGGCGACCTCCGGGTCGGTGGCGTCGAGGCGGTCTGTGAAATAGCCGGCATGGGGCGTGCTGTTGCCGGTCATTCGACTGCGTCCCGTGGCTGCAAGCAATCGTCAGCCAGCGTCGTGACCGGCGTGAAGTCAGTGTGGTGTTTGTATTCCGGCCTCGCGAACTTGGTTTGCCTGTTGCTGACCGGGTTGAGAATCAACGAGAAAATCGCCCGGTTCCAGGGTGACATGTTGCTGGGCGAGCCGTGCACCAGAATATCGCCGAAGATTAACCCGGTGCCGGCCCTGCCGATCGCGGGCACGATGCCGCCCGCTGCGATCAGCTCTGCCACCGGTTCGCGGTCGACGAGCCAGAGCGGGTAACTGGTCGAGTTGGAGTCGTGAAAAGTCGGCGCCGGGCCCAGTTTGTGTGATCCAGGAACGAAATAGATTGGCCCGTTGTAGTGGCTGACGTCATCCAACAAAATGTGCAGATTTAGCGCCAAGGGCTTAGGCACGCCGTCGTCGTTGTGGTGGGTGGCAAAGTCGTAATGCCACTGCCAGACGTCGCCCTCAAAGGCCGCCTTGACGTTGACTTTAACCTGCTGGATGTAGAGATCCGGGCCGGCAATCTGGCGCGCCGGCTCGACCAACCGCGGGTGGCGCACAAGGCGATTAAAAACAGCATTGCGCTGATGCAGGCCCATGATCGTGCGCACTGCGCTGTCTTCCTTCTCAGCAATATTGGCGTCGGACTCCCCATTAAAAAGGCGGGGCAGTTCGGCGCAGATGATTTCCACCTCCTCG
>PTLJ01000229.1 GCA_002938045.1 Alphaproteobacteria bacterium MarineAlpha3_Bin4 | reverse complement strand
CAATTACGAAGCTGCCATGGAGCGTTTCAACGAGGCACTTGCGGCCGAGCCCAATCACCGCGGCGCGTTGATGGGCCGGGCCCTAGTGTTTCTACAGACCAAACGATATGTCGATGCTGAGGCCGAGTTCACTTACCTAATAACATTCCTCCGCGATAACTTGGAGCCCGACGATATCACCGGGATCGCGGTTCATGCCGGCGCCCACACCAACCGCGGCATCCTCTACGACCGTACCGGCCGCTACGAAAAAGCGCTCGCCGATTACATAGAGGCGCTGAAAATCGACGAGGGTGCCGTCGATGGGCCGGGACTCGTCGACAAGATCATTTATGGTACGCCCCGGCCGGCAACCGTTCGCCAACGCGCCCTCTATTTGAAACGGCAACTCGCCCTGCCCGAAAATGAGCGGGTTCTCCGGATTCCGGAAAAGGACGCCGAACAGCGCATGTACAAGCCCTATTAGGCGTTAACCACGACCCCATTAACCATTAACTCGTTCCCGCATTGGCTGGGTTGGCAAATAGTTCAATAAATGCAATCATCCCGACAGACATCTAAACCGAGAATTAATCCATAACCCACGAAAATAAAAACCATTTTGACTGAAGATGGGTTTACATGTGGCGCAGCGTATTAGGGAGAGGTTACTTACATGTCGGAAGAAAACGCACCTGAAACCCAAGAAGAAGAAAAGTCCATGCCATCGGCGGGCAAGCAACTTACTGTCATGGCCATAATTGTCGTTGGTATTACTGTTGTTCTTGGTGGCGGCGTCATGCTATCGCAGTGGCTGAAGTGAGAACCCATCGGCTCTGCGAAGGTAGTCGGCCGAAGTAAAATCAAGGGTCGGGTGCGGATCGCCCGAAACAAATTGGGGTTCTGCCGGTTCTCGGCGAACCCCATGGACATTTGGATCAATTGGGGAGAACCCGAATGTTTAAAGCCATAATCCTCCTATTGTCAGTCTTGGCGTTTGCCGGACTCGTGTTCCCCTCGGTGGCGAGCGCGGAATGCTACGATCCGCCAGCAGCCTATGTGGTCTGGCAAAAGTGTGAATTCAAAAGAATCTGTGCTGATCCAGAAAAAGAAAAAAGGGTTAACTGGTGCAAATCAAAAGGGTTGGATGGCGCAAATCTCAAGAGCGCGAGCCTCGAGACCATCGTTCTCCACCATTCCTCGCTCAAGGGTGTCAACCTGGAAAAAGCCAATCTCTACGAAGCCGATCTGCAGTACTCTGACTTGACGGGGGCCAACTTGAAAAAAGCCAAACTTACAAAGGCAAAATTGCAGAATGCCATCTTGAGGAAAGCCGATCTGAGCGGGGCCAATTTGCACAAAGCCAACCTCGAAGGAGCCGATCTCACAGGCGCCAAGCTGGATGGGGCGAAGCTTTCTGCAGTCAGGATGAGCGGCGCCCTCTGGACCGACGGAAAGACCAAGTGCAAGGGCGGTTCCGTCGGCGAGTGTAAGCCCTAGACATCCCATCCTCCGGTTAAAAAGAGAGTTCCGTCTGCTGCTGCCGTCGGACACGGCGACGCGGGGGCTGGTGCCGAAGGCCTGTCCCGGCCGCAGCCGGGCTCCCTAGAATTGGACCAGTCCAAGCACATCCTGGAACAGAACCATGAAAAAGAATACGCCCGCGATGCTACCGAACAATAAGCGCACAAAGTCGCTATTCCCCTCTTCGTCTCGGAAGCGAATGCCGTGCAAGGCGATATAGCCAGTTACGGCTAGGAAGATCAGGTTTACTAGGGGCTCTGCCTCGCCAGCGAACTCAAACATGGCGCGAGATTAGCGGCTGATTCCGCGGCTGACAACACGAACCGCCGGGAAATAGCACTACCGCCGGATCAGCGTCCGGGTAGATTTACGTTGGTGAAATTCTCGGCGCCTTCGGGGGCGATGAAGGGTTCCCGGGTCCCTGTTTCCTCGTTCACGTCGGGCAGCACGCGCCGGAGGTCCTTTTCCTCGAAATAGGGCGGTAACAGCGACGTCGGCGATTCGACGACCTCGTTGGCCACGTAGATGCTGCCGAAGACAGCGATGGCTATGCCTACCGTGGCGACGAGAAACCGCTGGAGCCCTCGCGGCACGGAAGTATGGTAGTCGTGGTCGTAGCGATGGAAAGAGGCTGCGTTCTCGTCGAGTTGGCCCCGCTCGTAACGTTCGATGACGCGTCGAGCGTAGTGCTGGGCCCAATGGGGCACCTCGTTCTGCAGCATGTAGGAAGTGAAAAGACGTGACATCAGGGCTTCGGGTAGATCCTTGTCGTGCCACTCCCGATAGGCGAGCTGCAAAAGCTGGAACTCGCCCACCTGAAGCTGGTTGGCTGCGGAAATGACAGCCAGCCGGTCCTTCATTTCCAGCTCCTCGTGATCGGGATGCAGAAGCGTTTCCCAAAGACTCGACATTGATCCATAACGCTCCGCTGTTGGTCGCGGTCAAACGCAGCTCAGGTTATCTTATTCCAAAGACAGATGCTGTCACAATTGGTGTAATGGTAGCCATCGAAGGCTGAGACCAACCTAAACGCCACGTTTTTGGTCGAGGGGAACAGCGTTTTGCAGAGTGTGGGTAACGCCGCTCAGGCCAACAGCAGACCGGAGAGGCATTCGACGCGTTCACGGAACTAGCCCCGGACCTCCGGAAACCTCCTCGATCGGCGTAACGCGTTTCGTCTCACCGCGATCTTCGCTCATCGAGATATCTCGTCGCGGTGCGGTCGCCAAGCGCGCGCGCGCGCCTCGACAGCGGAAATCTGCACGGGCGACAACTGCGAGGCAATCGCATTCCGCATCGACTGCGCCCGGTCCCCGGTTGCTTTGTTGGCCCGCTCGCCGGTGACGGAGAGCCAGAAATACGCCTTC
>PTLJ01000228.1 GCA_002938045.1 Alphaproteobacteria bacterium MarineAlpha3_Bin4 | reverse complement strand
CCCAGCTCGGCCAGCACCTGCACAATATCGTAGAGAAGGTCTAGGTCCCAGCTCTCGTTGGGATCGATGATCAAGCGTGCTTCCGGCGCGTTCCTCCGTACTACCCGCATGCGTTCGACGACATTTTCTGCGTCGAGTTTGACCTTGATCAGCGGATTTCGACTGAGCCTCGCCGCCGCCGCTGCCATTTCCTTGGTCGTACCGAGGCTGATGGTCTCGGCCGTTACCGTCGGTTCCGGCAACGCCGTGCCGGTAAGCTCCCAGACCCGTTTTCTGTCCCGCTTGGCCTCCAGGTCCCAGAATGCGCAATCAAGGGCGTTGCGCGCCGCGCCCGGCGGCAAGTTGCTGGCGAGCCCAGCGCGGCCCCCAGAAGGGTCGTAACCGCGTATGGCATTGAGCACGCCTTCTATGGTCTCGCCATAATGAGCATAGGGAACACACTCGCCGCGTCCGGCGGCGCTGTCTTCGGTGACCTCGGCGACGACCACCTCGGCTACCGTCTTAACACCGCGGGAAATAGCAAAAGGCTGCACCAGTGGCCACGATTCGGGAGTGGCGGAGATTTGCCTCGCCATTAACCGAGCCGGTCGACGATGGGCGCCACCCCTGTGGTCACCGGATCGACGGTCGGCAGGCCATGTTTGTCCTCGGTTTCCTTCAAAAAGAGTTCTGCCTCGTTAGGCGCAAGGGCGTGGGTGTTGACTGCGATGCCGACGCAAACGGCATCCGGATTGGTCAAGCGCGCCGCTTCTTCGTTGGCGCGGATGCAAGCGCCGAGGTCGGGCAGCGGATAGTCGGGTAACCCGCGCATGTGGGTGCGCGTTGGCTCGTGACACATGATAAGGGTGTCGGCCTGAGCGCCGTGCAGCAGCCCCATGCTGACGCCGGCGTAGGAAGCATGGAAGAGAGAGCCTTGACCCTCGATCACGTCCCAATGATCGGCATCGTTTTCCGGGCACAGCCATTCGGTCGCCCCGGAGATAAAATCGGCGACGACGGCGTCGACCGAGACACCTTCGCCGACGATGAAGATACCGGTCTGGCCGGTTGCGCGAAAAGTCGCCTTCATGCCGCGCGCCTTCATTTCCCGCTCGATGGCGAGCGCTGCGTACATCTTGCCCACAGAGCAGTCGGTCCCGACCGATAGCAACCGCCTGCCCGCGCGCTTCTTTCCACTAGCAACGGCAAAGCTGCGTGTTGGGTGGCGGGCGTCAGTCAGTTCGGCATCGTGTCTTTCGGCGGCGGCGGCAATCTCGCGCACGTCGGCGATTTTGTGGTGTAGCCCGCTGGCGACATTCATACCGAGCTCTATCGCGCGGACTATGGTCTCAATCCAAAGCTCAGAGATTAGGCCGCCGCGGTTGGCGACGCCTACGACCAGCGTCTTACAGCCGGCGTCTGCTGCCTCTTCTAGGGTCATGTCCTCAAGGCCCAAATCGGCGTTGCATCCGTCCAGTTTCAGTTGGCCGAGACAGATTTCGGGCCGCCAATAGACGACGCCGGACGCAGTCTTGGCTGCGAGTTGGTCCGGCGCGTCGCCGAGAAACATCAAATAGGGTGTCGTGAGCGCCAATTCAGATCCCTTCGCTAACGCTAATGAAGATTTAATTCCAGGTGTTTAGTGGCTTTTAAAATATTTAGGAACCATCACTCGCCTCCAGTTGTTGCAAACGCTCGTCCATCACCGCATTTACAGTTTCACGCATATCTGGGTTGCTTCGTAGAAGGTTATTGAAGTCCTCGACGCTGAGCACCAGCAGTTGGCACTCTGTGACGCTGATGACGGTTGCGGTACGGTTACAGTTCTTGAGCAGCGCGATCTCGCCGAAGAAACTGCCGGGACCGAGTCGAGCGCCGCCCGTGCCGACATCAACTTCAACCTCTCCCCTAGAGATGAAAAACATCGAATCGGCAGGTTCGCCCTTTCGTACGATGGCATAATCGGCAGGCACAATATTGAGTTCGAGGAGTTGCGTGATTTCCGAAATCCTGAGCGCGTCGAGCGAGGTGAACAACGGCACGCCAGCGACCAACTTCCAGTGGACGACGAAGGTGCGTTTTTGCATCTCTGTGGCAAATCCGGTAGCCAGTATGCCAGCTGGCAGCGCGGCCATGCCAATACCGAGAACCATGATGGTAGCGCCGAAGACCTTACCGATTCCTGTAGCTGGAGTAACATCCCCGTAACCGACTGTAGTCAGAGTTGCCAAGCCCCACCACATGGCTTTCGGAATACTCGAGAAGGCCTCGGGTTGGGCGTCTTTTTCGACCAGGTAAATGATGCTCGATGAGAACACTAGAAGGATCAACATCACGAAAATCGACGCACCCAACGTGCGCCGCTGGTCGTAAAGCACAGCGCCAAGAGTCTGCAATGCGGTCGAATAGCGCGTAAGTTTGAGCAATCGGAGCAGTCGGAACACCCGCATGAACCGAAGATCGACTGGAATCAGCAGGCTCAGATAGAAGGGTAGGATGGCGGCGATGTCGATCAACGCCATCGGCGTCACCGCGTAGCGCAGGCGACCGTTGAATGGGTGGCGGTAGTTCTCGTTAGGGCTGTCGACCACTACCCAAAGCCGAACAAGGTATTCGACCGTGAACACAGCTACAGAAAACAATTCGAATCCGGTAAAGAACTCGGTATAGGCTACATATAGTCCTTCAACGGTCTCAAGGATGACCGCGATTACATTGGTAATGATCAGGGCAACAATGAAATAGTCGAACCATTGGCCATGCAAATCATCCGGGTGTGTCGATTCTACGATTTTGTAAATTCGCGTTCTTAGACTCTCCGCCATCGGCAACCCTTCTCTCGCCTTTTGTCCCTAAATTTCGGCTAAATCGCCGTCGTCCTGAATGGTATCTCGAAACATCCGTCTATCCTACAATTTC
>PTLJ01000227.1 GCA_002938045.1 Alphaproteobacteria bacterium MarineAlpha3_Bin4 | reverse complement strand
TGCCAGTCGGGCACGCTCCGCATGAACGTGGCTCTGAGCGAGTTGCCGGGGTTCACCTGCATTCCGGGCACCAACCGCCAAGAGCATCATACTGGCGGCATCGTGATCGAGCCATCGCTGGCCTACTATGACCAAGCCTACCGCGATGCCGTCGACCACGCCTGGTCGCGCCGCCCCGTAGTCAAAATCTTAATCCCGAGGACCATCGACGACAGTCTGGCGCCAGAAGGCCAACACGTAGCCAGCTTGTTCTGCCAGCATTTCAAACCGAAACTACCGGACGGCCGTTCTTGGGGCGATGCACGTGAGGAGGCCGTCGAATATGTCGTCGATACGATCACCGAGTTCGCGCCCAATTTCCGCGAGTCTATTATTGCGTCGCAGGTTCTGAGGCCGCCCGACCTGGAACGCGAGTTTGGTCTCGTCGGCGGGGACATCTTTCACGGCTCTCTAAGCGCAAATCAGCTATTCAGCTTGCGTCCAGCCTTGGGTTATGCCGATTACCGGATGCCGGTGAAGGGGCTCTATCTTTGCGGCTCCGGTGCGCATCCCGGCGGAGGCGTCAGCGGTGCGCCGGGCCACAACGCGGCACGCGAGATTATTTCGGACATCTAAGCTTTAACGGTCCTTGGAACCCCGCAGAAGTCCAAACCCAAAATTTCGGCTTGGGAAAACGGCGTGGGCGATCACTGTCCGAGGCTTTAAGACCCCGAGATATCGGCGAAGCGTGGTTTGGCGACGGCGACGTAGTCTTCAAGGGCGATGAATACTGAGCGGTCGAGTCGTCCGGCGTTGAATACGACCTTGGTGTTGACCGTGCATTCGTTGTCGACGATTAGCGGCAGGTCCTTGCGAAACGAGAACGGGGGCACCGCGCCCATGACGCAGCCGCTCAGCATTTCAGCTTCTTCGGCGGTGGTGAAACGGCCTTTTTGCGCACCTAACACGCCGAGGAGTGCTTTCATGTCGAGGCGTCGATCACCCGGAATTACGGCCAGCGCGTTGCGCTTGCCGCCACCGCCACCGCGAACAGAAACGACGATCGCTTTCATCGCCTGGCTCGGGTGATTTCCTCGAATTCGGCTAATGGCTTCGGAGCGGCCTTCCGGTTCGTGTTCGATGACGTGGTAGCGCGCACCGTGCTCGTTGAAAAGCGCAATTAGTCGCTCATGGACGTCCGCCATCCGTCAACCAATGGCGCCCACCATCGACGCTTCGTACATCCGCTTCATCTCCGGAGCTCCGGCTGGCATGGGGTTGGTTGGCGCCGTCGGGTCGTTGGCGGCCATTTCAGCCAGCTCGTTGAGACGGCTTTCCTCAACCCCCAGTTCGGCCGCCGTATGCGGGATGTCAAATGCGTTTCGGAGGCCCAGCACCCATGTCATAACACCGTCGTAGTTAGCGACAGATAGTCCCAGGTAGCGGCCCAACCGACCCATCTTATCTTCGATGGCGATGCGGTTGAACTCCATCACATAGGGCATGAAGACGGCGTTGGTGAGGCCGTGATGGGTGTTGTAGGCGGAGCCAACAGGATGACTTAGCGAATGGATGGCGCCTAGGCCTTTCTGGAACGCGGTCGCGCCCATAGCGGCGGCAGCCATCATATGGGTGCGGGCATCCAAATTGGTGCCATCCTGCACCGCCGTCGGTAGCCATCTCTTGATCAGGCGCATGCCTTCGAGCGCGATGCCCTCTGCCATCGGATGATAGGTCGGCGCGCAATAGGCCTCGAAGCAGTGCGCTAAAGCGTCCATGCCGGTGCCGGCTGTAATGTGCGGTGGTAGTCCGGCGACCAGGGACGGGTCGCAGATGACAATTTCTGGTAGCATTTTCGGGTGGAACAGGATCTTCTTGGCGTGGGTATCATCGTGTGCAGCGACAGCGGCGCGGCCGACCTCGGAGCCGGTCCCGGAGGTGGTCGGAACGGCGATAGTCGGCGCAATGCCGTCCGGGTCGGCGCCCTTCCAGTTGTCGCCGACGTCCTCGAAATCCCACAACGGCTTGGTCTGTCCCGACATGAAAGCGATCAGCTTTCCTGCATCCATGGCGCTGCCGCCACCGAACGCAATGACGCCGTCATGGCCGCCGTTGCGGTAGACCTTGAGGCCATCATCGACGTTGCACCCGAGGGGATTGGGGCGCACGTCGGAAAAAAGCCCCGTCGGCACCCCGGCCTCTTCATTGGAGGTGATGGCGTTGGCGACCATGGGCAGGCTGGCAAGGTCCGGGTCGGTGACCAGAAGTGGGCGGTTTAGCCGCAAGTTCTTGCAGCACTTCGCCAGTTCCTTGATCCGTCCGACGCCAAAACGCACGGTGGTTGGATAGTTCCAATTGCCCGAAAGAGCGATCACGTCATTGGTCATGGGGGCTTGTTCCTCCCGGGGCTCTGGCGCCGCCCAATCAAGTAACTCAGCCGTGTTTTACCCCTAAGCAGCGGTGGACCCAAGCGGTTCCCGGGCTGCAGTCGCTGAATCTTGATTTGGAGATTGTATGATCACCATCTATATTGTTTCGGCCCGCTACCATTAACGCTATGCATCTAAAATTGGAGCATCCCGTCTTCGCTACTGTCTTGTTGTTGTTTGTCGCTCTCACGGTTGGCGTATCATCCCGAACCTGTGCTGCTGAGAATGACTCCCCAATTGCGACGTTCGCCGGCGGCTGTTTCTGGTGTGTAGAAGCCGACTTTGATAGTGTCCTCGGCGTGGTCCGCTCGGTCTCCGGCTATACTGGCGGCTCTTTGAAAAATCCCACTTACAAACAGATCTCTGCCGGTGGTACCGGACACCGCGAAGCGGTGCAGATCTTCTATAACCCGAAAAAGATAACCTATGCGATGTTGCTCGATGTTTTTTGGCGCAGCGTCGATCCGACAGATGGTAGTGGTCAGTTCTGCGACCGGGGG
>PTLJ01000226.1 GCA_002938045.1 Alphaproteobacteria bacterium MarineAlpha3_Bin4 | reverse complement strand
GACCATGCCGCCGCTACTAGTCGCGGCCGAGCGCGTCGCCTCAACCGTCTCGCAGGGCGTGCATGGTCGGCGGCGGGTCGGGCAGGGCGAGACTTTCTGGCAATTCCGGCGCTATGAATTTGGCGATTCGACACAGTTGATCGATTGGCGCCAATCGGCCAAGTCGCAACCCGTCTACGTTCGTGAGACCGAATGGGAGGCGGCGCAGAGCGTGTGGCTATGGCGCGACGGCTCTGCCTCGATGCGGTTCCGTTCGGCCGAACGGTTGCCGTCCAAAACGGACCGGGCCGGCCTTTTGATTCTGGCCTTGGCGTCGCTCCTGGTCCGCGGCGGCGAGCGGGTCGCGCTGTTGGAGACGGGGATGACGCCGGCCTCGGGACACGGCGCACTGACGCGCATGTGGTCGATGATTGAAGGCGACCAGACGTCAGGCACTAGTCTGCTTGGGTTCGAGATGCTGCCACGCTACTCGCGGGTGGTGTTAATCGGGGATTTCCTATCGCCTCTGGAGGAGATCAAGGCGGCGATCGGCGCCTTCGCCGATATCGGCATGCGCGGCCATCTCCTGCAGGTGCTCGATCCGGCCGAGGAACTGCTGCCCTACAAGGGCCGCATCCTGTTCGACGGGTTGGAGGGTGAAGGCGATGTCCTCGTCCGCCACGTCGAATCGCTGCGCGACGAATATCGCAACGAGGTCGAAAGCCACAAGGCCGGATTGGCGTGCTTGGCGACGGCAATGGGCTGGAGCTTTGCCAGCCACCGCACCGATCACCCGCCGGAGACGGCGTTGATGGTGCTTTATCGGCTGTTGTCGGAGATGCTGGAGACAAAAACGTGATCGGGCTCGGGCCGCTCAGCTTTGCTGTACCTTGGGCGCTCGCCGCGCTTGCCGCCCTGCCGGCAATATGGTGGTTGCTGCGTCTGAAGCCGCCTGCGCTGACCCGCATCCCGTTCTCCTCCGTGTTCCTTTTGCGCCGGCTGTCGACGCGCGAGGAGAGCCCGGCCAACACGCCAATCTGGCTGTTGTTCCTGCGTATGCTCCTGGCGTCGGCCGTGATCGTTGCCGCCGCGCGGCCGATGTTGAGCGCCGAATCACCTTTGCACGGTCGCGGGCCGCTTTACGTCATCATCGATGACGGCTGGGCCGCCGCGGCCAATTGGCCGGCGCGCCAGGCGATGTTGCTGAACCTAGCCGATCAGGCCGACCGCGCTGACCGTCCGATCGCCGTTATCACCACGGCGGCTGCCGCTGGCAATCTCGTCCGCGAGCCGGTCCAGCTAGTGGCGTCGGGTGTGGCCCGGCGCGTGTTCGATTCTTTGCAGCCGAAACCCTGGGGCACGGATCGCCGCGCAGCGTTGAAACCGCTGACGGAAGGGGCCGCGTTCGCCGACGAGCGCCCCGGCGACGTGGTCTGGCTGAGCGATGGTGTCGAGGAGCCGGGGGCCAACATGGAAGCTAAGCTTGGCGCGATCGTCCGGCCACTGCAACGTCTCGGCGCGACTGTCGTCCTCAGCGAAAAGGTCGGGTACCTTCCCGTCGTTCTGCGTCCGCCAACTATCAGCGTCGGCGGGCTATCGGTCACCGCCGAGCGCTCGACGCCCGCGGCAGAAACCCTGTTCTGGGTTCGCGCTATCGCCACTGATGGCCAACTGCTGGCGCGCAAGCGGCTGCTGTTTGGTGCCGGCGCGCGGCAGGCGGAGGCGGAGATTGAATTGCCGGTCGAACTGTTGAACCGCATGGCGAGACTGGAATTAGAGGGCGTCGAAACGGCTGCGTCGGTGGTGCTTTTGGACGAACGTTGGCGACGGCGTCCGGTCGGGTTGGTATCTGCCGGCGGCGCTAAGACGGCGCAACCGTTCCTCAACGAGATCCATTACTTGGAACGCGCGTTGATGCCGTTTACTGAGGTCCGCCGCAGCGCTATCGACGAACTGCTGGATCGCGAACTGGCGGTATTAGTGCTCGCTGACCCGGGTCCGCTTGACGAGGGCATACGCCGTAGGTTGACTGGTTGGTTGGAGGATGGCGGTGTCATCCTCCGTTTCGCCGGCCCGCGCTTGGCACAGGAGACGGCCGTCAGCATCGATCCTCTATTGCCCGTACGCTTGCGCCAGGGCAATCGCGTGATCGGCGGCGCGATGTCGTGGCAGCGCCCGGAAAGCTTGGCCGCTTTTGACAAGTCGAGCCTCTTCTATGGCCTCGACATTCCCGGCGACATCAAGGTCAACCGCCAGGTGCTGGCGCAGCCGTCGCTCGACCTAGCCGACAAGACTTGGGCCCGGCTGACCGACGGCACGCCGCTGATCACGTTCGAGCAAAGGGGCCGCGGATGGCTGGTCTTGGTTCATACGACGGCCAATGCCGAATGGTCAAACCTACCAATTTCCGGTTTGTTCGTCGACATCCTGCGCCGCGTCGTCGGTTTGAGCCAAGGCGTCGCGGCTCGCGCGTCGGGACCGCCGCTGGCGCCATTGGCGACGATGGACGGATTTGGGCGCCTCGGTCCGCCGTTGACCGGAACCTCCGCCGTCCCGGCTGATGTCTTCAACGAGCAAATGGTGTCTCCGGCACATCCGCCGGGATACTACGGCAAGCCGGAGGTGCGCCGGGCGCTCAACCTATCCGCCGCTTTGTTACCGGTGGAACCAATCGAGGAACTGCCGGCCGGCGCCGAGCGGCGCGGCTACGAGACGGCAGCAGCGTTCGACTTGCAGCCCTGGCTGTTCGTCCTGGCGCTCGTCTTGCTGCTGATCGACATGGCGGTGAGCATGGCACTCAGAGGCCTGTTACGGGCGTTACGGGTCGGCGCGCTGGCACTCTCCGTCGCCCTTACCGCCGGCGCTGCTGAGGCTGACACGGGCGATGACGCCGCGGCCCTCGACAACAGTCTGGAAACCCGTCTCGCCTATGTCATCAGCGGCGATGACGCCATTGACGAAATCAGCCGTGCTGG
>PTLJ01000225.1 GCA_002938045.1 Alphaproteobacteria bacterium MarineAlpha3_Bin4 | reverse complement strand
CTGAGAGTACTCATCAATATGGGGTGATCGCCGGGGATGAAGTGTCAAAAGATTTGTACCGTGTATCGAACATGATTGAAAAACCTGAGCCAGGGACGGCACCTTCCAATTTAGCGATCATTGGCCGATACATCCTTACGCCGGATATATTTGAAATATTGCGGCAGACCCCTCCAGATAAGAGAGGCGAGATCCAGATCACTGACGCACTTGTCGAACAAGCGAAACAGGGCGGAGTGCTTGCTTACCGATTTAAAGGCAAGCGTTTTGATTGTGGCTCTTTGGCCGGTTACGTACAGGCAACGAATTTTTGCTATGAAAAGCTCCTATCGAAAGGGGCGAAATAGAACGATTTGAAAAGGGAACGATCTCATGTCGTGAGTTGCTGGATGATTCCGGGCGTAATGAGCGGCCGTAAAACGGTCGCGATTTTGGGGATCTCGGATTTGGTTGAGCAGTACATACAGACGAGTCGCTCCGAGTGAAGTCGGAGACGAGTGTGTCGGGGTCGCCGAGCACGGGCGACTGGGCTCTTTATCGCCGACTGCTGCGCTATCTAAAGGGACAGTGGCTTCTCTTTTTCGTGGCCGTCATCGGGTTTTTGCTCGGTGCTGGTGCCGAGGCTTTTTTTGCGCAAGTCCTGGGACAGGTCGTCGACTCTTTTGACACGGATTCCGACATTCACATTTGGTACTTCCCTTCGCTGATCGTGTTAGCCGCGCTCGTCCGTGCCTTTGGGTCGATCACTGGCGAACTCCTCCTCTCACGCATTTCATTTCGTGTAGTCCATATTCTTCGGTGTGAACTTTTTGATCGCTTGCTGGTGGTGCCTAGCGAATTTTTCGAAGCAAGTGCACAAGGGCAGATCGTCTCTCGATTGACATTCACGACAGCTCAGTTGCGGGATACTGCGACGGACGCGCTCAAAATCATCTTCCAAGATGGTGGGAAACTAGTTGTATTGCTTGCGTTTATGTTCTGGCATAACCGGCTGCTGACGGCAATTTTCCTGTTAGTTACCCCGTTGGTGGGCGGGGTTGTCCGCTACGCGTCCAAGCGTTTTCGACGTATAAGTGAACGTATCCAGAGTTCCATGGGCGATGTGACGCACGTTGCCTCGGAGGCAGTTACCGGTTACCGCGTCATGCGCGCTTTTGGCGGGGAGAAATACGAACGAGGTCGATTTTTATTGGCCAGCGACCGCAACCGTCGGCAAAACTTGAAAATGGTCGCGACCAAGGCGTCCAGCGCGCAAGTCATCCAGGTGTTTGTGGCTGTCTCGATTGGCGGCTTGATTGGATTGGTGTTCCAGCCGGACATCGTTGGCGCTATGACCAGAGGCGAGCTAATTACATATATAGGCTTGGCTGGTTTACTCGCGAGTCCCATCAAGCGACTGTCTGACGTCAATGCACGATTGCAGCGTGGTCTAGCGGCAGCGAGCGATGTTTTTTGGCAGATTGATCAAGATGCCGAGCGAAATGAAGGAACGCATGAGGGCGATCGTGTTAGTGGTCACGTCGAGTTTCGAAACGTTTCATTTCGTTATTCGGCCGGCGAACACGATGCGCTTTCGGGTATCGACATCACGATTCAACCTGGTCAAACAATTGCTTTGGTGGGGCGGTCTGGCGGTGGGAAGTCGACCTTGGTGAGCTTGCTTGCGAGGTTTTACGAGCCAACCGACGGAGAGATATTCCTAGATGGTGTTCCAGTCACCCAATACAAATTAAGCAATCTTCGTCAACAAATCGCGCTGGTTAGCCAGGAAGTTGTGCTGTTCAACGATACGTTACGTGCAAACGTCGCCTATGGATCACTTGGCGATGCGTCCGACGACGCCATTTTTGAAGCGCTTGGTCGTGCCAACGCAGAAGAATTTGTCCGGTCTTTGCCCAACGGGTTGGATACTGAACTGGGCGATAACGGTGTTCTGCTTTCTGGAGGACAGCGCCAGCGCATTGCGATTGCGCGGGCATTCCTAAAAAACGCACCACTTTTAATTCTCGATGAAGCGACTAGCGATCTAGACACTGAGTCCGAGCGCCTCATTCAGAATGCGATCAACGAGGTCATGCGGGATCGAACCACGGTTGTTATTGCGCATCGCCTATCGACGGTCGAAAAAGCTGACGTTATATATGTGGTGGATGGAGGCGCGATTGTAGAACAAGGAAGGCACGATGAGCTGGTGGGACGAGATGGGCCCTACAGCGCGTTGTATCGATCACAGTTCGAAGACGATGATGGTGTAACTAACAAGGGCACTCAAGGCCCCACGCTGATCGAGGTCGACCTGGACAGTCACGAAGCCCGGGGCAGCATGTTGGTTCGGGCATGGTACGACAACAGTTTTTGGCCTCGGATACTCCAGCCCTTCGCGGCACTATTTGGGTGGATTGTGCGCAAACGGCGGCGTCGATACGTCACTGGGTGGTCTTCTTCATGGCGTGCCCCTGTACCCGTCGTGGTCGTTGGCAATATTAGTGTCGGTGGTACGGGCAAGACTCCACTTGTCATTTGGTTGTCGAAGTGGCTGATGGCAGGGGGACAACGCGTTGGAATAGTCAGCCGTGGTTATGGCGGTAAGGCGAGATTCCCACTTCGGGTTAATAACGATTCGAGTACGGAGGATGCGGGGGACGAAGCGCCAATGTTGGCCGCGCGTACTGGTTGTCCCGTAGTCGTTGATCCGGACCGCGTTCGCGCCGTCAAGAACTTGTTGTCGATGAACCAGATTGATGTCGTTATATCGGACGACGGCCTACAGCATTATGCACTGGAACGAGACATCGAAATTGCCGTTGTGGACGGAAATCGCGGGTTGGGTAATGGCCGCCTTCTACCGGCGGGACCGCTACGAGAACCGCCATCAAGGTTAGCGGAGGTGGACTGGGTCGTGGCCAATGGCAGGGCGACTGGACTCGTTGAAGGTGAGTCGGTGATGAAGGCGGTCGCGACTGCGTTCGTTAATTTGCGAAGTCACGAACGAGTCTCG
>PTLJ01000224.1 GCA_002938045.1 Alphaproteobacteria bacterium MarineAlpha3_Bin4 | reverse complement strand
ACCAGCCAGGTATAAAGAAGGACTGCGTGAGGCCGAGCCGACGGTAAGTCTCAAGGATGCGCGGAACAGCAACTGTCGGCCCGTATTTGCCCATGGAGATCGGGTAGAGCCGGTCGTGACCGTCCACGGGTTTTGAAATATGGATCAAGCTGTCCGCATCCATGTCAAATGTGATGGCGCAAGCGCACTTAGCTCCATTTGGCCACGGTATTGGATTCTGGATCATTTTGCTTCCTCACTCGGGCAAAACATGGACACTCGTGGTCGGCCAGCTCAAAAAAAACCAGGAAGTGGAGCGGAGGTCGAGATTTTCGATCTCACGCTGCTGGATCTGCGCCTTGAATTCGACGCCGCCTTCAGTCTCGAGAAATAAGGTCACTACTGAACCAACAAATTCCTCGCTGATAAGTGAACAGGCGATGACATTATCTGCCTCAGGCTCCGTGTCGGACACGGTGATAACATCTGCACTCACCACCAAATCTAATCTGTGTCCAACTGAAGTCTCTAGTCCATCAGGAAGGGGGGCGGTGCAGGGTCCGACATCAGATTCGACCGTGAGCGTACCACCCTCGCATTCCGTCACTCGGCCGGAAAGAATGTTGTTGCGGCCGACAAATTCGGCGACGAATCGGTTTACAGGTGTGCGGTAGATTGCACGCGGCGGGCCTACCTGCTCGATCTCACCATCAGCCATGATGACCACTCGATCGGCCAAGGCGAACGCCTCCGATTGGCTATGGGTGACATAAACGAACGTGATGTCGAGCTCGCGCTGGAGTCGGGTCAGCACGCTTTGCATGCGGATCACAAGATGGGCATCGAGAGCCGAGAGCGGTTCGTCGAGAAGCAGGATTTCCGGCTCGGTGACGAGCGCGCGGGCGAGCGCGACGCGCTGGCGCTGGCCACCTGATAGCAGTGAGATGTCGCGCTCAGCAAATTCTGCGATCTCCAAACGCTCAAGCCAGTCCATTGCCTTGGCGCTTCGCTCCTTGGGTGCGAGCCCCCTCATCTTCAGCCCAAACTCGACGTTCTTCAGAACGTTTAGAAACGGAAACAGCGCGAGCGTCTGCCAAACCATAGGGGTATCACGCTCTGATGGCTTAACTTCGTTCATGCGCCGGGCGCTTAGGCGGATTTCCCCAGCACTTGGCTGCTCGAGACCAGCCAGCATGCGCAAAGTCGTGGTTTTACCGCAACCAGACGGCCCCATAATGGCGAGGAATTCGCCTTTTTTTATCTCCAGATCAAATTCCTTAACTGCGACAAAATCGCCGAAACGCTTAACAACATTGTCGAAGACCACAAGCGGCTCAATCATTGGGCGTTCTCTTAACCTGACGGGTCATCAGTAGGATTTGGGCGATTACAACTAGCGTCATGGAGGTGATGAATACGAAGGTGCCGATAGCATTGATCTTCGGATCGACTTGGCCCTGAAGCACTTCGAGGATGATGACGGGTATGGTCTTGTTGAGGCCAGACACAAACCACGATACGGCAAACTCATCGAACGAGACCGCAGCAGTCAGACACAAGGCTGATAGGATCGCGGGCGTGGCAAACGGAATGATAACCTCGCGCATAGTCCGCCATTCGCTGGCCCCTAGGTTCCACGCCGCCGCTTCAACGCTGGGATCCAACTGAGCGAGTCTGAGCCGAATGATCGCCATGGCGAACGGCGTACAGAGCACAACATGGGCTATGATTATCGAATACAGGTGGCCGGACATTCCGATGCGCGAGAGCCAAGCAAGCATTGCTAGCCCCATGATCACCAAGGGAATGGTTGGCGGCAGGAGTGCTAGGGCCAGATAGGCGGTCTTCCCAAAAAAACGATAGCGGTAATCTGTATAGGCTGTGCAGAACCCAATGAAGGTTGCGATGAGCGAGACGGAGACCGCGCTCGTTACCGAGAGCCATAGTGCATCCCAAGTGTCCGGATCGTTATAGATTGTCTCGTACCAATGGAAAGTGAAATGGCCAAGCGGGATTGTTGGAAAACGGTCGGAATTGAACGAGAAAATGAAGCTCGCAATTATTGGTGCGAAGACGAAGCAGAATGCCACGCAAACGTAGATTCTGAGGAACAAGGCGATGGCGCGGTCGCCGTTCATGCCCGCTTCCTGTAAGCCGCACTGACAGCTCCGAATGCCACCACAAGAAGGGTTAAAATCATACTCACGGCAACGACAGCGGCGCGCGGCCATTGCTGGCCAGATTTGGTTGTATCGATGATAAGGATGCTCAAGGTCGGCGGCTTCGAACCACCGAGATAATAGGGGCTAACGAAATCCCCAAACGACAGGATGAAACAGAAGAGGGCACCGATGATCAGCCCAACTTTGGCCAAGGGTACAATTACGGTAAACACTGTTCGAATCCGCCCGCAACCAAGGTTTTGCGCAGCTTCAATCAAGTTACGATCTACATTTGCGATCGAAAAGGTCTGGAGAATCACGACCAGCGGTAGGGCTAGCGTCAGGTATCCAACGATGGTACCGAACATGGTGTTGAGCATTATATAGGGGCCAAGTCCTATGTAGGATAGCATGGCGTTGATCACACCGCTTTCAGCCAGAATCACTTGCCAAGAATATATGCGCACCAAGTAACTGGTGAAGAACGGAATGATCAGGCAAAAGATTGCCCAGCGTCGAACCGCGTCAGAGACTTTAAAGGCCAGTCCGTAGGCGCAGGGGAACGCGAAGCAACTAGTGACTACCGTGGATAGCAACGCCATGCCAAAGGTCAAATAGTAAGCGTCCCAGAAATAGGCTCGAGAAAACATCTTGATCCAATTGACCGTGTCGAAGCCGGGCACCATGCGATAATTTTTGACCAGCCAAAAACTTAGGTAAAAGAGAAAGGTTAGGGGCACGACAAAAAATAAGAACTGCCAAACGAGATTAGGCAGCCGCCAAGTGGCAGCGTACCAGTTCAAGCGTATTTTGAACTTGTAAGCCAAGCTCCTCATCTTCCCCGTGGCAACGTCCCGGCTCTTGCCCTAACAGAAAACGGGCCGGCATAA
>PTLJ01000223.1 GCA_002938045.1 Alphaproteobacteria bacterium MarineAlpha3_Bin4 | reverse complement strand
CCAATTCGTTGGGCAAGTTTGATCTCGTCTTATTACACAACGTTCTGATCTATTTTGATCAACCAGAGAAAATCGCAGTCCTCGACCACATCGCGAAGATGAGGCCGGCGGAGGGAACGTCTTTTCTCAGCGGCCTTGAGCAGGTTGTCGGAATCCGCGAATGGTTTGCGCCTATGGAAGCGCAGCGCAGTAATTATGGGCCAGCGACCTAAACGTTGGCCTGCGCCTTGCCGTCTTCGTCAGCAGGATCACGAAGGACGTAGCCACGCCCCCAGACGGTCTCGATGTAGGTTTCGCCACCGGTCGCGTTCGACAGCTTCTTGCGAAGCTTGCAGATGAAGACGTCGATAATCTTGAGTTCGGGCTCGTCCATGCCGCCGTAGAGATGATTGAGAAACATCTCTTTCGTTAGCGTCGTGCCCCTGCGCAACGTCAACAGCTCCAGGATTCCGTATTCCTTGCCGGTCAGGTGGATCGGCTGGCCATTGACCTCGATTGTACGGGCGTCCAAATTGACCGTCAGCATGCCGGTCTGGATTACCGATTGGGAATGACCCTGGGAGCGCCGGACAATCGCCTGGATACGGGCCAGCAACTCTTCCTTGTTGAACGGCTTGGTCAAATAGTCATCGGCGCCGATGCCCAGCCCCTTGACCTTGTTTTCCGATCCCGTAAGACCGGACAGGATCAGTACCGGTGTCTCGATCCTGGAGTCGCGGAGCCGGCGCAGGACCTCCATGCCGCCAATATCGGGCAGCATTAGGTCGAGGATGATGATGTCGTAATCATAAAGCTTACTAATTTCGAGGCCGTCTTCGCCGAGATCGGTGGTATCGACGACCATGCTCGCCGATTCGAGCATCATTCGCACGCTTTGTTGTGTCGTCGGATCGTCTTCGACCAATAGGACTCGCATAACTGGCCTCCGGCAACGTATTAACGAATTCGTTAACCATATTCGCAGCTGTTAACCTGCGCAAGTTTGACATAACAATTTGTTCTATACTGGTGCCTGAAACTTACGCGCGCATGGGTGCCAAGCACTTGCTTTTTTACCAATCGTTAAAGATAAGGCTGCATATTGATGGTGTCGGCGCTGCCGGCGAGTTGTGTGTTGGGTTGGTGGGAATTTACGGTTGAGTGGTTTCGGTGCCAACATAATTAATGAGGTAAGGCACCTGCCAGAGTTCAGGATCTACGGGCAGGTCGTCAATATCGTCGGTCTTCTGGTCGAGGTCGTTGGTGTGCAGGGCGCCATTTCGATCGGCGACCATTGCCAGATCCATGCCCGCGACAAACGCTTGGTCAATTGCGAGGTCGTCGGCTTTTCCGGCGGCAACGCGCTGTTGATGCCGTTCGGTTCGCTGGACGGGATCGGCATGGGCGACCGAGTTGAAGTCGGCGCTACCGAGCCAGCCATCTATCCCAACGATTCATGGCTCGGACGGGTTGTCAACGCTTTCGGCGAGCCGATCGACGGCAAGGGACCGTTATCCATCGGCGAGACGTCCTATCCGATCCGCCGGGCACCACCGCCGGCCCATGCCCGCCAAAGAGTCGGCGGCAAGCTCGATCTCGGTATCCGCGCCATGAACACGTTCCTCACCTGCTGCAAGGGCCAACGTCTGGGCATCTTTGCGGGTTCGGGTATCGGCAAGTCGACGATATTAGCGATGATGGCGCGCTATACCAACGCCGAGGTCAACGTCATAGGCCTAGTCGGAGAGCGCGGTCGCGAGGCGCGCGAGTTCATCGAAGATCACCTCGGCGAGGAAGGCATGGCGCGCAGCGTTGTCGTCGTCGCTACGGCCGACCAATCGCCGCTCCTGCGCCGCCAGGCGGCCTACCTGACGATGTCTATCTCCGAATATTTCCGCGACAATAACAACGAGGTTCTGTGTTTGATGGACAGCATCACGCGGTTTGCCATGGCGCAACGCGAGATTTCTCTGTCGGCGGGTGAGCCACCGACCAGCAAGGGCTATACGCCGTCGGTGTTCGCCGAGTTGCCGCGCGTGCTCGAACGCGCCGGACCGGGAACGGCCGGTCAAGGTTCGATCACCGGCCTATTCACGGTGCTGGTCGAAGGAGACGACCACAATGAGCCGGTATCCGATGCCGTGCGCGCTATCCTCGACGGGCATGTGGTGCTTGAACGCGCAATCGCCGACCGCGGGCGCTATCCGGCGATCAACATCCTAAGAAGCGTGTCCAGGACAATGCCGAACTGTAACACGGCGGAGGAAACCGCCGCTGTCAACCGCGCCCGGCAGTTGATGGCGACTTACGAGGACATGGCCGAGCTGATCCGGCTCGGCGCCTACCGCCGCGGGGGTGACTCGGAAATCGACGAGGCAATCCATTACTATCCGGCGCTTGAAGCGTTCCTGACCCAAACCATCAACGAGTTCACCGACCTAGACAGCTGTTACCGAATGTTGAACGAGATCCTAGACACCAGCACCCCGCAGCAGCCAGAAGCGGCACCGCAGGCAGGCGCGCCGCAGTCGACACCCGTGCTGCAACCTGCCGCCGCGACGCCGGTCGGCGACTAGACGACCGAACGAATAGCCTGGTCCATGCCCAAGGGTCTACACACCTTGATTCGCATCAACAAATGGGAGGTTGATCAACGGCGCCGTGAACTCGGCAACCTGTTGGGCACTCTGGCGGCGTTGAAGGGTAACCTACAAGGCATCGAGGAAGAAGTGATCCTCGAACAAGGCGTGGCCCAGGCTTCGCCCGAGGAGGCGGGGCTCTTTTATGGCAGCTACGCTAAAACGGTGATTGAAAGACGCCACCAGCTCAACGACTCGATGGCGCAGATGGAGGTGCAGATCGCTGCCGCCCGCGAGGAACTGAACGCAGCCTATAGGGAACTGAAGAAATTCGAGGTCGCCCAGCAGAACCGCGATAGGTATGAAACCCAGGAATTTGCCCGCCGTGAGCAGGAAATTTTGGACGAGCTCGGGCTCGAGGCCCACCGCCGGAAAAACTTAGCCGCGCGCCTAAGCGGGCGGCAATCGTGACAATTGATCAGAATTATTCCG
>PTLJ01000222.1 GCA_002938045.1 Alphaproteobacteria bacterium MarineAlpha3_Bin4 | reverse complement strand
ACCACCGCTTTCGAGGCGGGGGTGTCATAGATCGCATCGGTATCGTCGACGTCTTCGGGCTGCTGGGCATCTTCGGTATCGATCCCCTCAATTTCGGAAATTTCACCACCGCCGCCGTCGCTAACAAGGGAAGCGATCTTATTAGCCTCCCTAAGCTGACCAGACAGGTTCTTCATGATGTTTAAAGCCGCAGTCGGATTTTTCTGCACATATTGAAGAAAATCGTCCTGCTGGATTTCAGTAACGGTAGTGTCCGAAGATGCACGCGCGCCGGCACTTCTGGGTGCACCGTCGATTAGAGCCATCTCGCCAAAGAGCGTGTTTGCTTTTTCCAGAGTGGCTAGGACAACCTCACCATCGATCCCTGTTTTGAGAATTTCCACGCCGCCGTTTTTTAGAACATAGGCGTAATCGGCACTTTCGCCTTCTCGGAAAATGTATTCGCCTTTTGGTAAGATCCTATCCGTCGCCATGAAGCTTTACCTAATGTCCCTTTAAGTAACTGCTACAGCGCTAATATTCGTTTTTTTCGGCTTTAATTCTACAGCGTCCTTTTTCGTCCCAGCTGCTACGGCACCAATTTTCGTCTCTAATTGCAACAACTCGGCATAGGTGGAACAACTGTTCTCCAAATCATCATGCTTCCCCTGGCCGACAACCGTTCCCTGATCGAGAACAATAATCCAATCGAAATTGTCCATTAAACGCATATCATGGACAGTCGCGATCACGGTGCGTCCCCTGGCAATTTCATTCATGTTGTCCTTCAAATGCACCTGGGCCAGCTTGTCTAGGCTGCTGAAAGTTTCGTCAAGCAACAACAGGTTGGGGTCTGCCGCCAGGGCGCGAGCCAAGCCGACGATAATTTTGTGGGACTGCGACAGCTGACTGGCGTGCTGGTCTATCTCTGTGCTAAGGCCATCTTGAAGGGACTTAACCAAGTTCCCTAGGCCAGAAATTTCGAGAATCACTTCCATCTCGCGGGCGCTTATATTAGGCCTGACCCGCTTGATGTTTTCCTCGATCGTTCCAGCGAAGAAAGTGGGGTAGAGATCCACCAGCGAAACCTGACTGCGATAGTTGTTTAAATCCAGGCTAGCGAGATTAGTCCCGTCAATATCAATAAAGCCTTCATTAGGTTTCAATAATCCCTGGAGCACTCGAAGCAAGGTCGATTTTCCGCTCGCCGAAGGGCCAACGATGGCGATCTTTTTACGGGCAGGAATGTTCAGGTTAACATTTTTCAAGGCTTCGTGATCGCCAAACCTGACTGTCACGT
The DNA here is from genome assembly GCA_002938045.1 of Alphaproteobacteria bacterium MarineAlpha3_Bin4. Lineage (GTDB taxonomy): Bacteria > Pseudomonadota > Alphaproteobacteria > Rhodospirillales > Casp-alpha2 > PTLJ01. The sequence goes on along the minus strand of PTLJ01000222.1, from coordinate 1,787 downwards.
CGCGAAAATCGTATTCACCCTTTATCACTTGTTGAGAGCCACCGCCGACCCTTTCCGGGTTGGCGTTCCAAATGGAGCTGATTTGCTCCATTGCGTTGTCCATAATGTGGGTGTCAGCGAAAAAGGTGATCAATTTCTTGGTTGGACCGACCACCTTTGCTCCCAGCATATTGCAGGAAATGATCGCGCCTACGGACAGGGACCCAGCAAAAACCAGGTTGATGCCAGTGAATACAATGGCAATGGTCATCAGGCTACTCAAGGTCGAGTTGATACTGCCCGACGTATTGGTGGCCTTAAACATATCCATGTTACGCCGGATACTTTTAGCTGCGGCAGAACGCCATTCGCGGCGTTGAATAGGTTCCTGCGAGAGGCTCTTAACGGTATCTATACTGGCGATGGTTTCCCTCAGAGTTCTTACTCGGGCCTGGTTGGCTTGGCCGACCGTCTTACCAATTTCCCGCTGACGGGCTTTTGAGGCCAGATCGATGACGCCCTGCAGGACGGCAAAACCAACAACCACAAGAGCTAGTATGGGGCTATAGCCAAAAAGGATTGGGACAAAGACGAGTATTCCGGTGGCCTCGTAGAGATTAGTCAAGATTTGCCGGGAAAGAAAAGCACGAACCGAAACCACGGCTTGCACCTTACTCTCCATCTCAGCTGGACTGGTGGTCTGAAAAGTTTGAGCTGGCAGATCGAGCAACTTGTCGAATACGTCACCGGTCAGGCGGGCCTCGATGATCGTGCTGATATGGTTGATGACATAATCGCGGCCGAAGTCCAAAACCCCTTTGAAGATCAACACCATGATAACGCCCGTAGTAAGGACGTACATGGTCGATATTGCTTCATATCCCAGAACCTTGTCCAAGGATATCTGGATATAGATGATTGGCGCGATCCCGAGGCCGTGCAGGATAAGGGCAATTAAAAATGTCACTGCCATGATACCCTTGAAGCGGTACAATTCCGGCAGGAACCACTTCCAGTCGAATTCCCTATCCTTCGAGGCTTCGCCAGAACCGCGGGATACTAAGATGGCCTGCCCAGACCAGTCTTTGGTGAATTCCGGTAGACTCAATCTCGCCGGTTTGGCTGTTGGGTCCATGGGATCGATGCATATAACTTCTGCCGTTTCGGGGCCGCTTGACGCATCGATGCCAATCAAGATGAAGGACCGGCCATCCTTCATGATGCCGACACAGGGAAAGATGTATTTCTTGGCCAACAGCTCCTTGATGGCCAACTTGCGTGGCTTTACCAGCACACCTTGTTTCTGAAAATATTCAATGAAATCCTTGGTGCTCGCCAGCGTGCCACCTTTGATAGCACCCTCTACCGCATCGGCATTTACCCACACGCCAAATTGGCGCGCAATGAAGGCCGCGCTGATAGCGGATGATCGAAGTGATCGCGATGTCACTTTCCGGGATTGCGGTCGGGACGATTGGGTCGCAGCCGTCAATGCCGACATGCTACCACCGATCTTTCTAACCAATCCGCCCGCAGTTTGCATGATCGAACGCAATTGCGGGTGCATAGTCAACATTGACCCAACATCTATCTTGAATCCCCCCGATCGGCGCCTTTTGGATTTTGACAAGAGTAAACTAAACAGAAATCTAGTGATTTCGAAATCGAAAACTTACCAGATTTACAAAAAAGAAGATCCCACCCTGTTGATAACAACCGGGTGGGATCTTTATCCGCTATTAGTTAACGGAGGTTAGTCGGGAACAACGTCATCTGTCGTGTCGTCGGTTGTATCATCTACCACCGCA
>PTLJ01000221.1 GCA_002938045.1 Alphaproteobacteria bacterium MarineAlpha3_Bin4 | reverse complement strand
TCGACCCGAGCCGCTGACCGGGCAGGATCAGCAACGCCGCATCGCCGATACGGTCGGCCATGGCCCGCAGCTGTTCGGCCCGGCAGTCGTTGGCGTAATAGACTCGGCTGACGAAGAATTGCGCTCCGTCGGCCGGTAGCATGCGGCGAAACTCTGCTTCTACGGTGGGATCGCTGGCCAACGCTATTAAGCCGATGCGGGTGACGCCATTAGTGTGTTTGTCGGCCTCTTTCCGGTCGATGACAGACGAGGCGTTGGACATGGTTCCTCCCTATGTCCCGTTCCATTCAAATGTATCGCAGCTGTAAATGGCCTGCAATCGCGTCGAACCCTGGGACCCGCCATACATTGGAAACTTCATTGCGCGATGAGGAGAATCTCATTTCCGCAAATGACCGGGATCAAACTCGAGAGAAGGTGATGCGTATTGCCCGACGCAGCGGATAAAATTGATAACTAACGGATCGGGTTCGTTCGCGGATCCTAATTAACAATGAAGCCGCCCACTTCGTCCGTGTTAGTAGCGCTTGCTCAGCATAGCGGTAGGCCTGGAGCTCAGTCCTTTTGTTACAGACCAACCTACCAGTGTCCAGTATAGCGCTGGCGTTCGGCTTCCTCTCCGCCCCGCACTTCTCTACGGTGCTAAGGCAAACACTTTCAGAGCACGCCCAGTAAGGTGCGCCGCGACGCTACCTAGTCCCGCTAAGCCCCATCAACCGAGCGCTCAAGGCGCGGATACCATAATCCGAGGGTCGCGGCGCGCGTGGCCATGAATATCCAGAATGCCATCCACAGGCCGTGGTTGGCGTAAATCGGGACTAAAGCTGCCGCGAAGATGGCGAACACAGCCATCGAGATGATCATGCCGTTGCGCATGTCGACAGTACAGGTGCTGCCGATGTAGATGCCGTCGAGTTGAAAGCTCCAGACGCCGACAGCAGGTACGAGTGCCGCCCATACCAGATATTCTCGGGCTGCTATCCGTACCTCCGGAACGGCGCTTAGAATATCTATGAAGACGCCGCCAAAGGCCAAGAATATGGCGGTAAATCCGGCCGCAAAGATCAGCGCCCAGCGCCCGGTGGCGACGACAGCGGCCCGGAACCGGACCCGGTTGCGAGCGCCGACGGCCTCACCGGTAAGCGCTTCGACAGCATTAGCAAAACCATCGAGCGCGTAGGATGCTAACATCACGAAGTTCAGTAGCACTGCATTCGCCGCAAGGACAAGGTCACCCATGCGCGCGGCGACGGCGGTAAAAGCGACAAAGCTCACCTGTAGGCAAAGCGAACGGACGAAGATGTCGCCGTTGACTCGTAGCATGCGGCGGATGCGGTCCGGGTTGATGGCTCGGCGAATGTTCCAACGGCCACCAATGGTTCGCAGAATTCGTGCGACTAGATAGAATCCGAGCACGCTGGCACTAACTTCCGAGATTAATGTTGCCCAGGCGACCCCTTCAACGCCCCAACCAAGGACGATGACAAACCACAGATCAAGGACGATGTTAACGCCGTTCATGGCGACTTGGGTGACTAACGCGGCACGGGCGTTCTGAACACCGAAGAACCAACCGAGGATGGCAAAGTTCATCAGCGTTGCCGGTGCACTCCAGATTCGGATCAGGAAATAGGATTCGGTCAGTGGCGCGACTTGGTCGCTAGGAGCAATCAGGGCGAGGGCAGCGGCGATGATTGGAACCTGCAATGCGATTAACGCCGTCCCCAATCCAATTGCCAAGATACCGGCTCGTGCCAGCCAGGCGCGCAACTGATCCGGGTCCTGGGCGCCGTAGGATTGCGCCGTCAGACCGGTCGTTCCCATGCGCAGGAAGTTGAGGCCAGCGTAGACAAAACTAAATACCAGAGCGCCGACGGCGACGGCACCGAGATAATGTGGCCCTGGCAGCCGCCCCATGACAGCGGTATCGACGGCACCCAGCAGTGGCACCGAGACGTTTGAAATCATTATCGGCCCGGCCAGATGCCAAGTCTTGCGGTTCCAGTTTTCGGTCATTGAGCGATTGGTTTAGGACGCCCGGTTACGCCGGCGCCGACGGTTAACGTTTCCCACGTTGCTGTTGGCGTTGGCTTTGCGTTCAGGCAGATCGACGACCTTAGCTAGGTTGGGGTAGGGGGCGGAGTTGTGCGGAATCGCCATGGCTTCGACGAAGTGTTCCTGGAAATTTGGCTCAACCGCCGTTTCCACCTTTTCGATGGTCTTGACGACTGCCTCGATCTCATCGCGTGCCGACTGGTTGAGGAGCGCAATCCGCGCTCCGGTGCCGGCAGCGTTGCCAGCGGACGAGACCTTGGCCAGGTCGCAGTCAGGAATCAGGCCAAGGATCATAGCGTATTTGACGTCGATATGGCTGCCGAAGGCGCCAGCTAGGGTGATCTGATCGACAGCGTCGATTCCTAGTTTGTCCATCAAGAGCCGCGTGCCGGCGTAAAGGGCGCCTTTGGCCAGTTGCACGGCGCGAACGTCGTTTTGTGTGATGCGGATCTCCGGCTCGCCGGCATAAATCATGTAGGTGAAGGTGCGCTCATCGGCTTCGATGCGTGGCGTCTTCGCCGCCATCGCGCCGTCGATAGTTCCGTCATGTGTGAGTAGGCCGGTCAAGTACATCTCGGCTAAGGCCTCGATGATGCCTGACCCGCAGATTCCCGTGACACCTACGCCCCCTATCGCTTCGGTGAAGCCGTCCTCGTTCGACCATAGCTCGTTGCCAATGATGCGGAAACGCGGCTCCAGCGTGTCGGGGTCGATGCGTAGGCGTTCGATAGCACCAGGCGCGGCGCGTTGGCCGCAAGAGATTTGTGCACCCTCGAAGGCAGGACCGGTCGGCGACGACGCAGCTAAGAGCCGGTGCTTATTGCCGATCACGATCTCGGCGTTGGTGCCGACGTCGGCAATCAGCATGATTTCATCCGAGAGATGCGGCCCTTCCGAGAGGATCACTCCGGCCGTGTCGGCACCGACATGGCCAGCTATACAGGGCAGGATGTAAGCGCGCGCGTCTTGGTTGGTCCCGGTCAGGCCTAGTTCCGTTGCACAACGCGTTATG
>PTLJ01000220.1 GCA_002938045.1 Alphaproteobacteria bacterium MarineAlpha3_Bin4 | reverse complement strand
ACGCGTCGAGGTCGCCGGTTGCTACGTCTGGATTGCCAATACCCACAACCATCGCATTCAGCTCTTCCGCTGCCAAGAATATCGACCACACTGGTGCAAAAACGCCCGCTTTGGCGTGCCCTCTCCATCGCTAGCAATTAAGTGCGTGGGCTCAGACCGTCGCCTCAGCCAGCGCCTTTTTAACGCGCTTCTTAAGCCGTAGAACCTCTGGCGTCAGCTCAGTATCGCGGGCATCAAGGAGAAAAGCGTCGAGGCCCCCCTTGTGCTCGACTGTACGGATCCCATAGGCCGAGAGCTTAAGGCGCACCGACATGCCCAGCGCCTCGCTCATCAGCGAGGTCTGCTGTAGGTTAGGTAGGAATCGCCGCCGCGTTTTGTTGTGGGCGTGACTCACATTATTGCCGGTCTGGACGCCCTTGCCAGTGAGCGTGCAACGTCTGGACATGATCTCGCTCCTTATCAAAACCCAGACCGGGGCCTCGAGCGCCCCAGCGTGGCGGTTTTTAGGCTATGCAGCCGGGCCAGTCAAGGACCACTGAGGCCATTCATCCCATCGCCTTCTGCAGGTTCTCATCCAACTTGTCGAGAAAGGCCTGAGTGATCATCCACGTCTGGTCGGGTCCGATAAGGAGCGCCAGGTCCTTAGTCATGTGCCCCGCCTCGACAGTGTCGACGCAGACCTTTTCCAGGGCTTCCGCAAACTTAGCCACTTCCGGCGTCTCGTCAAAGGTACCACGGTAGGAAAGCCCGCGCGCCCAGGCGAAGATCGAGGCGATCGGATTGGTCGAGGTCTCGTTACCTTGCTGGTGCTGGCGGTAATGACGCGTCACCGTGCCGTGTGCGGCTTCCGCCTCAACCGTCTTGCCATCCGGCGTCATCAGCACGCTGGTCATCAGCCCCAACGAACCGAACCCTTGCGCGATGGTGTCCGACTGGACGTCGCCGTCGTAGTTTTTGCAGGCCCAGACAAAGCCGCCTTCCCACTTGAGCGCGCACGCGACCATGTCGTCGATCAGGCGGTGCTGGTAAGTAATGCCGGCTTCGACGAACTTATCCTTAAATTCTTCCTCGAAGACCTCATCGAACAGATCCTTGAAGCGCCCGTCGTAGGCCTTGAGAATGGTATTCTTGGTCGAGAGATAGACAGGCCAGCCGAGCCCAAGACCGTAGTTCATGCTGGCCCGCGCAAAGCCGCGGATTGACTCGTCCAGATTGTACATGGCCATGGCGACGCCGGAGCCCGGCGCCTCGAATACCTCGCGCTCGATGGCCTCGCCACTACCCTCGGGCTCAAAACGCATGATCAGCTTACCCTTACCCGGAAACAGGAAGTCGGTGGCCCGGTACTGGTCGCCGAAGGCGTGACGGCCGACGACGATCGGCCGTGTCCAACCGGGCACGAGGCGCGGCACATTTTTACAGATGATCGGCTGACGAAATATGGTGCCGCCGAGGATATTGCGGATGGTGCCGTTGGGCGAGCGCCACATCTGCTTGAGGCCGAACTCCTCGACGCGCGCCTCGTCAGGGGTAATCGTTGCGCACTTGACGCCTACGCCGTGCTCATGAATCGCGTTGGCGGCGTCGATGGTGATCTGATCGTCGGTCTCGTCACGCTTGGTGACGCTGAGGTCGTAGTATATTAAATCGACGTCCAGATACGGTAGGATCAGCTTGTCCTTGATGAAGGCCCAGATGATCCGCGTCATCTCGTCGCCGTCGAGTTCAACGATGGGTTTGGCGACCCTGATCTTGGTCATGCCTAAAATCCTTCCGTTTCGGCTCAGCGATAATCCCCCTGATGACGCAAGATAGGATCCGCCAACGGCGATGACAAGATCCACGGGTTAGAGGTGACTGGTCAGCACCTCGTCGTTCGGTTCCGGCGCCGATTCTAAGGCCTCGAATACAGCATCCGGACCGTCGACAACGGTGAACAATTCACGGATCGCCTCATGGGCGAAGCCCCCAGCGATGATCTGATCGACCAAGGCCGTGAGGCCCGCCCAATAGCCGCCAACGTTCATCACCACCACCGGCTTAGCGTGCTGGCGGAGCTGCTTACAGGTAACGACCTCGATCGTCTCGTCGATGGTTCCGAGGCCGCCCGGCAAGGCCACGAAGCCGTCAGAAAGACCGAACATACGTTGTTTGCGGGTGTGCATATTTTCGGTGACGATGAGCTCGCCGATCTTAGTGTTGCCCACCTCCAGGTGCATCAGAAACTCCGGGATCACCCCGATCACCTCGCCACCACCTTGGTGGACGGCCTCGGCGACAACGCCCATCAACCCGATGCGACCACCGCCGTAGATCAGGCGCACGCCGCGCTCGGCCATAATCGCGCCCAACCGCCGGGCTGCCTCCGTGTGGGCCGGGTCGTCGCCAGTCTTTGAACCACAGAAGGCGCAGAGCGATGAAATCTTGGTCATGGTCGTCCAATCTTTCCAGGAATGACCGGTCGCAAACCGCTGAAAGACGATTTTCCCAGTTGTCCGCGTGTTGGTGGTCCGGATAATGTTGTCAGCTGCAACCACAATAACAGCTATCCGGGAAGTAAAAGAAAACTGTGATGAAATGATTTTCCGTTCCATCACTTTTTGACGTCTGCATTCGCGCTTTCCACTGGCGCGGCACTACCTTGCTGCAGCACCGATATTCCGAGACTGCCCTGGCACTTGAGTAGGGAGCCAGAAAAGAAGGCGGGCGAGGTGCTATAACGTTTGCATCGGCGACGACGACGCTGTCCACAGATTTACGCTAGCTGTCTCTTTGGTCTTGCTCCATCCGGGCGTCACTGATAGGTGTAGAGAGACCTTCCAAAGGGAACCTGCCGCAGGTTCTAGTATACATGGTGAACCGTTCTTTATGGATCGCCGTCCTTGGTGGTACGGCAGTTGTGAGCGCCATCGGTGTCAACGCTGTGCTGTGGCAGAACGAAGTGGCGGAGCCGCCAACTCCGACAGAGCAAGCGGCGCTGACCGAACCGAAACAACCCATGCAACCGGAACCGCAGCTGTCGGAGCCCGTAGCACCGACAAAGCAAGCGGCGCTGACCGAGCCGAAACAACCACTGCA
>PTLJ01000022.1 GCA_002938045.1 Alphaproteobacteria bacterium MarineAlpha3_Bin4 | reverse complement strand
CATAGACTGATAGAGCTGCCTGGCAACCGTCATGTCAACCAGGGTATCGAGCTGCATGCGCCGGCAGTTGAAGGCGGGCGCACATAAAGGCGCTTCATCTCGTGGCGGCCACTACCGAGCGGGTTCTGAATCCGCCGGCGACTGCGTTGCCGTCCTTGGCCATCAGAAGACACCTATCTGGCGGTGCATAGCCGCCCGGAAGCCCGGCCCGTTCGATCTCGAAGTCTTCGAAGCACGGGTAGTCGCCGAGCGGGTCGTAGAATTCGCGAAACAGCCTACGGATATTGTCCAGATCGACCGTGCCAGTGGCTTCAACTGGGGGCACCGCTTTGGTCACGACAGTTCGATGGTGCCAGCCATGTAGAAGGCGGCGCGTCCGCCGATGCGCACCCGCTCCCCAGCCGCCGTGCAGAATAGCTCGCCGCCGCGGGCCGAAATCTGGCGCGCATGGAGCTGGGCTTTGCCCAGCCGCTCGGCCCAATAAGGCACCGTCGTGCAGTGGGCCGAGCCGGTCACCGGGTCTTCCGCGATACCGACATGCGGCGCGAAGTAACGCGACACGAAATCGCAGTCGTCACCCGGCGCCGTACAGATAAGTCCATCCCGTTCCAGCCCTGCGATGTAGTCGAAGTTCGGCATCAGGTCACGGATTTGAGACGCAGACTCGAACACGGCCATGTTCTTGATCGCCGCGTGCATCTCCGCCGGCTTGGCGCCGATTGCGGCGGCAAATCCTTCGGGTACCGGGCAGGGCTCGGAAAGCCGCGCTGGAAAATCCATCACCAGCAAGTTGCCGTCGCGCGACACCTCAAGCGGGCCGCTAGCGGTGTTAAAACACACCGCATCGAGCTCCGGCGCCAGGCGGTCGAATATCAGCCACGCGCTGGCCAGCGTCGCGTGACCACAAAGATCGACCTCAGCGGCAGGAGTGAACCACCGAAGGTCGTAATCGCCGGCCCCTTTCTTGGCGACGAAGAATGCCGTCTCGGAGAGATTATTCTCCATCGCGATGGCCTGCATGGCACTGTCCGGCAGCCATTCGTCGAGCGGACAGATAGCGGCCGGGTTGCCACCGAATGCGCGGTCTGTAAAGGCGTCGATCTGATAAAGCGGAATCCGTCGGCTCATAATGCGTCCTCTATGGCTTTCCCCAGCTCACGGGTATTGGCATTACCGCCCATGTCAGGGGTCTTGGCGTCGCTGTCGCATATTACCGCTTCTATGGCGTTTACGATTGCTTGACCAGCCTCCCGGTGGCCCAGGTGCTCGAGCATCATCGCCGCTGCCCAGACCTGGCCGATCGGGTTGGCAATGCCCTTGCCAGCGATGTCTGGAGCTGAGCCGTGAACGGGCTCAAAGCATGATGGGTGCTTGTGTTCGGGGTTAAGATTCGCGCTTGGCGCGATGCCGATGGTGCCGGTTACAGCCGGTCCGAGGTCGGAAAGAATGTCACCGAACAGGTTTGAGCCGACGACGACATCGAACCAGTCCGGGTTGCGGACGAAATGCGCAGTCAGGATGTCGATATGGAATTGGTCCGTAGTCACGTCCGGATAGTCCTTGGCCGTGGCCGCGAAGCGCTCGTCCCAGTAGGGCATGGAATAGACGATACCGTTGGATTTGGTCGCCGACGTTAAGTGCTTGCGCTCGCGGGTGCGGGCCAGATCGAACGCGTAACGCATGATCCGGTCGCAGCCCTTTCGTGTAAATACGCTCTGCTGCATGGTTAATTCCTGTTCGGTGCCCTCGTAAAGACGGCCGCCGATCGTCGAGTATTCGCCCTCGTTGTTTTCGCGCACGATCCAGAAGTCAATGTCGCCCGGCTTGCGGCCCACCAACGGACAGTCCATCCCCTCGAACAGGCGCACCGGGCGCAGGTTCACGTATTGCTCGAATTGGCGACGGATCGGGATCAACAACCCCCACAACGAGACGTGGTCCGGCACGCCGGGAAAACCGACCGCGCCGAGCATGATGGCGTCGTGGCCGGAGATCATCTCGAGGCCATCGTCCGGCATCATCGCGCCGAGTTTATGGAAACGCTCGCAACTCCAGTCGAATTCGTCGAACTGGAACGCGAGATCGAAACGACCAGCGACTCTTTCGAGAACGCGGATGGCTTCCGGTACGACCTCGTTACCGATGCCGTCGCCGGCGATGACGGCGATGCGATAGCGGTTGGTGGCTTCACCCATACTAAGTCGCCTCAGTCATCCAGATGCACGTTGATACGCCGGTTGTGCTTGCCTTTGTTCTCGATTTTGCCGACGCGGATGCGGCCGATCTCGCCGGTGCTCGACACGTGCGTACCGCCGCAGGGCTGCAAGTCGACGCCTTCGATCGCTACCAGCCGCACCCGGCCGACGCCAGTCGGTGGCTTGACAGACATAGTGCGGATCAGATCCGGCTTGGAGGCCAGTTCCTCGTCGGTGATCCATTGCGCGCTCATGGGTCGGTTTTCGCCGATCAGACGATTCAATTCGGCCGAGATGTGGTCCTTGTCAAGCGGCTTGTCGGGCAGATTAAAATCGATCCGGCTTTTCTCGACGCCGACCTGGGCGCCTGTGATCTTGCTGTCGATGAGGGCGCAAAGCAGGTGGAGCGTCGAATGCATACGCATCAGTTTGTGACGGCGCCCCCAGTCGATCTTGGCGGTGACTGCGTCGCCGACAACGAGCGCGGGGGCTCCGTCCGACGGCACATGCAGTTGGCGGCCGGTCACGCGGCTCTTGATGGTATCGACGATGACAACCTCGCGGCTACCCACCGCGCGCAGGACGCCGGTATCGCCCGGTTGCCCGCCGCCCATCGGGTAGAAGACAGTACGGTCGAGCTCGATGCCGTCCTCGTCGACGTCGACGACGCTTGCCTCGCAGCTTATGGTATAGGCGTCGTTGCGGAAAATCTCTTCGGTCATTTGTTTTTCCCTGGCACCGAGGATCCGCTCAACACAATAGTGCGGTTTGCTCCATGCTCAAGGCCTCAACTCCGGGAAAGCGCGCGCACGAACAGTGCCTTGTCGGCGTTGCCGCCGGACAGGATTAATCCCACCTTTTTGCCGGCCATCCTGTCGCGTTCCTTGATCAACCCGGCCAGCGGCGCTGCGCCGGCGCCCTCAGCGGCGTTGTGGGTGTCGGTATAATAGAAATTCATAGCGTTGAGAAGCTCGTCTTCACTCAGGGTCAGGACGCGCTCAGCGCCAGTCTGAATGATGTCGACGGCCTCCTTTACCGGGACTCGGCAGGCCATGCCGTCGGCGAGCGTATCGGACGAATTGGTAGAGACCGGCACACCGGACTTGAACGAGAGCGCATAGCATGGCGCATTCTCAGCGACGACACCGACAACCTCGGTTCTCATTCCCAAAGCGTCGCGCGCCGAAATAAGACCACAGATTCCCGACCCCTGACCGATTGGCACGTAGACCGTATCCAGGTCATGAACCGTGCTCAAGAACTCGATCGCGTAGGTGCCAACGCCCTGGACCAGGCGGGCGTGGAAAGGTGGGATTATGTGCAATCCGCGTTCTTGCCCGAGCTCGGCGGCGTACTCGTGCGCTTCCTGAAAATCGTCGCCGTGCTCAATCAGCTCGGCGCCGAAAGCGCGCATGGCAGCGTTCTTCTCCAGGTTGTTGCCGTACGGCACCAATATCGTTGCCTCGAGCCCCACCTTGGCAGCGGCCAGCGCCACACTCTGGCCATGGTTGCCGCGGGTCGCCGTAACCACGCCAGGGCAATCAGGCTGGTCCTTTTTGAGCCGGGTCATGTAGACGAGACCGCCACGGATCTTGAAGGCGCCGATAGATGTCTGGTTTTCGTGCTTGACCCAGACCTCGGCACCGGTCCGCTCGCTCAGCAACGGCCAATGGATCTGCGCTGTCGGTGCCATGTGGCGGTAGACGATCTCGGCGCCAGTTTCTAGTTCGTTTCGTGTGATTAGCGGCATGCACGCGGTCTCCTCTCCGCCGAACTGTATATCACCCGCGCGGGTGATCGCGATACCGGCGAGTGATCATCGCCTGGATGAAAAGGAAATGAGGAAACGCATCGAGATTGCGCGTTCCCTCCTTGGCCATTTTAATCTCCTCTGTGGGCTGGCGTTGACTTTCATCCGGCTGGAACTTCTAGTTTCATGGCGCCCCGCAAACTTCAAGGCGGCGGCTAAAAAGCGCAGCGTCCGCAACCTTCGCCACCGGAAACGGAGCTATGCCTCAAGGGGTATGGAATTCGATCAGTTGCGAACAAACGCGTGCCGACCTTGACGGGGATTTATGTTTCTCGCCCATATACCCGCGGTCAGATCTAATGTCGCCAAATCTGTCGTCTGAGACTCAGTCCTTCGTTTCAAAGGTCGCCACCGTATGGGCGTGGTCGAGCGGCCCGTGGCCGCGCCCGAAGCCGGGCGCTGATTCGATTGCCTTAATCACATAGGCGCGAGCGCGGGCAATAGCATCCAGAACTGATAAGCCTTGCGCGATACCGGTTGCGGCGGCCGAGGCCAGCGTGCATCCCGTCCCGTGCGTATGGCGGGTGTCGATGCGGGGAGTGGAGAAGGTCTTCGTCTCACAATCGCCAAACAACAGAAAATCTGTGACCGTCTCGCTTACGAGATGGCCGCCCTTTATCATCACCGCATCAGGCCCGAGCTGGGCCAGGGTGCGCGCCGCCGCCTCGGCGCCACTGCCGTCACTGATCCCAACCCCGCTCAGCGCCTCCGCCTCTGGCACGTTCGGCGTCACCAGCGTGGCCATCGGTACCAACCGCTCCGTCAGTGCCTCCACTGCATCCGTCTCAAGCAGCCGCGCTCCCCCTTTGGCGATCATCACCGGGTCGACGACAACAAAAACGCCCGGCGCGCATTCGGCAATGGTATCAGCGACGACCTCGATGACATCAGCGCGATGGAGCATGCCGGTCTTGATGCAATCGGCGCCGAGGTCGTCGAGAACGACACGCACCTGCTGGGCAATAAAATCAACGGGAACGTCGTGGATAGCGACAACGCCCTCGGTGTTCTGCGCCGTCAGCGCTGTCAGTGCCGTCATCGCGTAGCCGCCCAACGCTGTCACCGCCTTGATGTCGGCCTGAATGCCAGCGCCTCCGCCGGAATCGGATCCGGCGATGATCAGCACGCGGCCCTTCATGTTCCGGGTTCTGACCGCCTAACCGGCGGCTTGTTCGATGACGCCGGCGATGTCGCCGACGACAGCGGCGACCAGCTTTGCATCTTCGCCCTCGGCCATGACACGGATTAATGGCTCGGTGCCGGATGTCCGAACCAACAGCCGGCCTGTGCTTCCCAAACGGTCCTCGCCCTCGGCGATGGCCTGCTTGACGGCCTTGGCGTCGAGCGGCTGGCCGCCATTGAACCGGACGTTAGTCAGCAACTGCGGCATCGGCTCGAACGGACGGCAGACCTCGCTCGCCCGCTTGCCCGTAGTGACTAAAACCGCCAGCACCTGTAACGCGGCGATCAGGCCATCGCCGGTAGTCGAATAATCGCTAAGGATGATATGACCAGATTGCTCGCCGCCTACGTTGAAATCGTTTGCACGCATATGCTCGACCACGTAACGGTCACCGACCTGGGTGCGGGCCATTTCGAGCCCGACCGAGCTGAGATAGCGCTCCAGGCCGAGGTTCGACATCACCGTCGAGACTATCCCGCCGCCGCGCAGGGTTCCGTCGTCGGCCCAATGTTTGGCGATCAGCGCCATGATCTGGTCGCCGTCGATAAGGGTGCCGTTCTCGTCGGCGACGATCAGCCGGTCGCCGTCGCCATCAAGCGCCATGCCTAAATCGGCCCCGTGTGCCATTGTCTGGCTCTGCATGAATTCGGGGTTCGTCGAGCCGCAGCCCTTGTTTATATTGAAACCGTCCGGATCAACGCCGATGGGGACAATGTCAGCGCCCAATTCCCACAATACGTTGGGCGCCACCTTATAGGCGGCGCCGTTGGCGCAGTCGACTGCGATCTTTAGACCTTCAAGGCGCAGTCCCCTAGGGAAGGTCTGCTTGACGTATTCGACGTACCGTCCTTGTGAATCATCGAGCCGCCGCGCGCGGCCCAATTCTTCAGGCGCCGTCAGTTTGTCCTCAAAGCCGTTCTCCAACTGCGCTTCGATCTCGGCTTCGACGGTATCCGACAGCTTGTATCCGTCCGGGCCGAAAAGCTTGATACCGTTGTCCTGAAAGGGGTTGTGCGAGGCTGAGATCATGACGCCGAGATCAGCCCGAAGCGAGCGCGTTAACATGGCAACGGCGGGTGTCGGCATTGGCCCGACCAGCGTCACGTTCACGCCCATGGAGATGAAGCCGGACGTCAACGCCGGTTCGATCATATAACCCGACAACCGCGTATCCTTACCGATCACCACCCGGTGGGCAAGGTCGCCCTGGATGAACTGGGCACCGGCTGCCATGCCGACGCGGAGCGCTGTTTCCGCCGTCATGTCGCCCTGGTTGGCGGTGCCGCGGATGCCATCGGTACCGAACAGTCTGCGGTTCATCTTCCCTCTCGCGGCCGGATGCAATCCTGACCGCCCTTTTTAACCCAATCGGGCCGAGCGTTCGCGTCAAATTTTATTTCAGATTCTTTCGTCGCCCCGCTGGCCCTGGAATGCCGGAGTGCGCCTACTGTTTGGCTAGGTGGGTGCGATTCCCCCCCGACCGTGGCGTCAGCGAGCCACGCTTCGAAGTGCCGGTACAAGTGCGGCGTGGTCGCGACGGCGGCGAGCGACAGTCTACGCCGCGTGCTCATGCCCGCACCTTTTCGATCGCTTCCCATACATTGAGCGCCTGGCGGGTCTCGGCGACGTCGTGGACACGGAGGAGTCTCGCCCCTTGCCTGACAGCAGCTAGAGCCGAAGCCAGCGAACCCGGAACGCAGCTTTTGGGATCTTTTTCACCGGTGATCTTGCCGATGAAGCTCTTGCGCGATACGCCGAGCATCAATGCACAGCCTATGTCCCGGTATAGATCGAGCCGGGCCAGAATGTCGAGGTTGTGGTCCAGGTTCTTTCCGAAACCAATGCCGGGGTCGACCGCAATTCTAACGCGCGGGATATTCGCCGCCTCGCAAGCCATGATCTGTTCGACGAGAAAATCGTGCACCTCCTGCGCCGCATCTTCGTAACGCGGATTATCTTGCATGGTGCCTGGCTCGCCCTGCATATGCATCAAAATCACATGAGCGCCGTTGTCGGCGGCGACGACAATAGAGTCCGGATCGTGTGTCAACGCGGTGACGTCGTTGGTTACCCGCGCGCCTACCGCAAGCGCAGCCTTCATGACGTCGGCACGGCGGCTATCGACGGAAACAATCGCACCTTCCGCCGCTAGCGCCTCAACCACCGGCAGCACCCGAGCCATCTCCTCCTCTACAGGAACCGGCACGGCGCCGGGGCGGGTCGATTCGCCGCCGACGTCGAGGATATCGGCTCCCTCTTCCAGCATGCACCGGCCGCGGGTGATGGCGTCCTCGGCACGGAACGCCTCTCCGCCGTCGGAGAAGCTGTCCGGAGTCGCGTTGATGATGCCGACGATTCTGGTACGTTCAAGCGTCAGCCCGGCAAAGGATCCGATGGCGGGTGTTTGACTTGGCACAGATCGGTACTGTCGAGGAAGCTACCGGCGCGGTGATCAGGATTCGGGCTGCGGTTCCGCCCCTAGCGCCGGGTGGTCGCTGTCCCTCTTTCCTTTGCCGCCGCTCGACGGCACGGAAGCCTTGCGGCTACCCTCAGGCGGCGTGTCGTCGCTCTCCGCACGCACGATCGGTTCGCCACGCAATAGGGCATTGACCTCGTCGCCGGTCAGGGTCTCGTACTCGAGCAACGCCTCGGCAATGGCTTCCAGGCAATCCATATTCTCGCTCAGAATCTTGCGGGCGGTCGTCTCGGCCTTGTCGATCAGGCGCCGTACTTCCTCGTCAATAAGTGCCGCCGTTGAATCGGAAACGTTCTTCTGGCGGGTTACCGAATGGCCGAGGAAGATCTCTTCTTCGTTGTCGGCGTAGCGCAGACGCCCGAGCTTGTCGGAGAACCCAAATTCGGTCACCATACGGCGCGCCCAGCTGGTCGCCTGCTGAATGTCGTTGCCGGCGCCAGTGGTGATGTTCTCCTTGCCGAACACCAGCTCTTCCGCGATACGCCCGCCGTACATCACGGCGAGCATTGAATCGAGCTCGATATTTGAATAGCTGAGACGGTCGCGCTCAGGCAACGACATGGTAAGGCCAAGCGCCCGACCACGCGGAATGATCGTCACCTTATGCAACGGATCGTGCTTCGGCACCTTGAGGCCGACCAGAGCGTGGCCAGCCTCGTGATAGGCGGTGAGCGTCTTCTCGTCTTCGGTCATCACCATCGAACGCCGCTCCGTCCCCATCATCACCTTGTCTTTGGCGTCTTCGAAATCCTGCATGGCGACGAGCCGCTTGCCAAACCGCGCAGCCAACAAAGCCGCTTCGTTAACCAGGTTAGCAAGGTCGGCGCCGGAGAAGCCCGGCGTGCCCCTGGCGATGGTGCGGGCATCCACGTCAGGGGCTAGAGGCACCTTGCGCATATGAACCTTGAGGATCTTCTCGCGACCGAGGATATCCGGGTTGGGGACCGTGATCTGGCGGTCGAAGCGGCCAGGGCGCAGCAGCGCCGGATCGAGCACGTCGGGACGGTTGGTAGCGGAGATCAGGATCACGCCCTCGTTCGATTCGAACCCGTCCATCTCTACCAGAAGTTGGTTGAGTGTCTGCTCGCGTTCGTCGTTGCCGCCGCCGAGGCCGGCGCCACGATGGCGGCCGACGGCGTCTATTTCGTCGATGAAAATGATGCAGGGCGCGTGCTTCTTGCCCTGTTCAAACATGTCGCGCACACGCGACGCGCCAACGCCAACGAACATCTCGACGAAGTCCGAGCCAGAGATGGTGAAGAACGGCACGTTGGCCTCGCCGGCAATGGCCCGGGCCAGCAGCGTCTTGCCGGTGCCCGGCGGGCCGATCAACAAACAACCCTTCGGGATCTTACCACCGAGGCGCTGGAACTTCGGCGGATCCTTGAGGAACTCGACTATCTCTTCCAGCTCCTGTTTGGCCTCGTCGATACCGGCAACATCCTCGAAGGTGATGCGGTCGGTTTTTTCAGTCAGCATTCGAGCGCGCGACTTTCCGAAGCCCATCGCCTTGCCGCCGCCCGATTGCATCTGGCGCATAAAGAATATCCACACCCCGATTAGAAGCAGCATCGGGAACCAGGAAATCAGGATACTGAGCAGCGTCGGCGAGCCGTCGTCGGTCGGTTCGGCTCGGATCTGCACACCCTGCTTGGTTAGGGTCTGTACCAGTGACGGATCGTTCGGCGCGTAGGTCTGGAAGTTGCGTCCATCGCGGTAATGGCCGCTGATCTCGTTGCCGCGGATGGTAACGTTACGGACGTCTCCCGCTTGTACCGAAATCATGAAGTCGGAAAATGCCAGCGACGTCTGCTGATTACGCGGCATCGACCCCTGGAAAAGGTTGAACAGTGCGAACACAAGAAGCGCAATGATCACCCATATCGCCATATTTTTGCTGAAGTTCAAATTATCTTCCTTTATTGAAGACATCGCCGAGCGACAGCCAGCCCGAACTCCTTATATTACCCTATAAAGAGATAGTGCATTTCGCCTTTTAAGCAACAAAAAACCCTGGTCCAGAAAGGGTGTTTCGAGGCGCGAACGACAGCCGGCCAAACCCCGAAACGCGGGTTCGGACCGTTAGGCCTGCAGTGCAACGGAAATATCCAAGGTGTGGAACCACTAGAACGCCGGCCCGGTCGAACAACGCCGGCAGGGTCCGGCGAACCGGGTCGGGTATCGAAATCGAGCGCAATTGCGGTTCGCGGCCGACAATCTCGGCCCAGCCGGGGCGTCCGAGACAGGCTAGATAGCGTTGGATTTGCGATCCGCCGGCGGGCGCGAACTCGACCCGGAACCGGTCGTCCCAAAACAGCTGCTCGCCCGGCACCGCCGTCACAGGTTCCGGCAACCGTCGCTCCTCTCGACAAATCAGAATGCTGTCGCCACTACCGACGAAGCGGCATCGACCGATCGTACCGGAATGCGCGCCGGCCGATGTCAATTTTCCATGAAAGCGCTCCAGGCGGTCTCGTTTTGGAGCGAACTCGGCGCCGCCGACAGCAGTGACGATGCGGGACAGCGCCCTGAGAGAGATGTCGCGATCATTCGCTAAGAGAACCTCGGGCCGGAAACGAGCGAAGCCAGCAGGGTGGAAATCGCAAGACGCAGCGACCAAGCAGGACGCCTGGCGTTGCAGGGCAACACGGGCTTCGCCGTAACGGGAGGCGGCCTTGGCTAAGTTACTTGGCGCGAGCCCGGCCGCGGCAATCGCATTACGGATGCGAACACGAGCGAACCGTCGGTCGTTGTTGGAGGGATCCTCAATCCATGCCTGGCCGAAAGCCGCTAGGGTCGCCCGGAGGGCAGCGCGTGGTAATTCCAGCAACGGCCGCACCAACCGGCAGAACGGCAACGCGCGAACCCGGCTCATCGCCGCCAGGCCGTCAGGCCCGCTGCCCTTCTCAAGCCGCATCAGAAAAGTCTCAGCCTGATCTTCCCGGGTGTGGCCGAGCAGCAGGTGCAACACCCCGTGCGTCCGGCACCAGGCGCTCATCAGGTCATAGCGCGCAGCCCGCGCAGCCGCCTGTAGGCCGGAAATGGGCTTCGGCCCATCCCAGACAAGGATCCGATGCGCAATTCCGTGCGCACCGATCCAGCCTCCGACGCAGGCCGCTTCCTCCGTCGCCTCCGGACGCAGGCCGTGATTGACGATCAACGCACTAACACGCCCGCCGCGGCCGCGGCACCAGCGCTCAGCGAGAAGGGCCAGAGCGAGGCTGTCTCCGCCGCCGGATACCGCAACAGCCAAATGCGGCGCAGCTTCATATGGCCCAGTTGCCGCCATTATTTGCGAAAACTGACGGTCCGAGACTGCGTCGGCGCAATTGGTCATCTTGGTCCCCGTTCAGGAACAGTTGTTGCGCTTTCGCTCACGCGCCAAGGCGTTCTTGATCCCGGCCGACACCTTAGGAAAATCTGCCGTCAGCCTGGCAAAGGCGGCGCAGGCCTCGCGCGTCTTTTCGAGCCTGGCCAGCGACATACCAAGTTTCAATAGCATATCAGGTGCCTTTGAGCCCTTGGGATCCTTTTGATAGCCGTCAAGGAAGACCTCCGCCGCCTGCACGTAGGCGGAACGTACGTAATATGTCTCGCCCAACCAATAGCGGGCGTTGCTGGCCAGCGGATCGTTGTCATGGACGTCGATAAACGCCTTCAGGGCAATCTCGGCGCGGTCGTATTGGGCTTGCCGCAACAGGCCCGAGGCATAAGCGTATTTTTCCTTCGCCGTTCCTTTCGGAAGCACTTCGTTCGCGGGCTGCGACAGCGGCGCGACGGCGCTCTGAGGAGCCGGCGCAAGTTGTTGCTTCTGATCTTCGGTTTGCCCCTGGGCAATCACGTTGACCGCCTCGGCGGCTACCGTCCCCAAGGACTGCGGCGCGACGGCGAACGACTGATCGGCGCCGGGGACGACTTTTCGCACGCCGGGTGGCGAAGGTGCAGCGCTAACCGACGGTTGGGTCGGTGCCGGCTGCCTCTGCGCGGCACGAGTTTCGAGGGTGCCCAACCGGTAGTCGACATCGCTGACAAGCTTATCGAGACGTTGGTTAATCTCGTTGATGCGGTGGTT
>PTLJ01000219.1 GCA_002938045.1 Alphaproteobacteria bacterium MarineAlpha3_Bin4 | reverse complement strand
TCTGGTGAAGTGGGTCCGGTTGCTGGGCTCGAGCTTACGGTGTCCGAAATAGGCGACAGGGGATAACATGTCAGCCACCGATACAATGCCCTAGCCGCCGCAACCGTGAGTTCGCACTTAGAACATAAGCGTGCTTATAATCTCTGGATGGCCCCTCCCGAGGTTCGTGTGTAGCAACGCTTCAACCTAAAGACGGAGAGGCCGTTACAGCCATGACAAAGATCAAGAACGAAGGCCAGTGATTGCCTTCGTCCCAATGCAGATCATCAGCCTAACCCCTTGCGTTCCGGAGGCTTCGGGGCTATAACCCGCGCTTCGTGAGCGGTCCAGCGGGGCATGCCCAGCCACTCTTGAGTTGGCCTGTTTTTGCGAAGGAACTCGAAATGCCCAAGCTGAAAACGAAGTCCAGCTCCAAGAAGCGATTCCGATTGACCAGTACTGGCAAGGTCCGGGCTAATGTGGCATTCAAGCGCCATGGGATGCGTAAGCGTCCACAAAAAATGAAAAGGAAAGCACGAGGAACGATGATCCTTAGTGCCGCAGATTCCCGGATCGTTAAATCCTACATGCCGAACGGCTAGATCAAATTGGGGATAGAGCCATGGCACGAGTCAAACAGAGTGTGATGACCCATGCTCGTCACAAGAAAGTCATCAAGAAAGCCCGAGGTTACCGGGGCCGTAACAAGAACACTTTTCGCGCCGCCATCAAGCGCGTTGAGAAAGGCCTGCAATACGCCTATCGCGACCGGCGCAACCGCAAGCGTACGTTCCGCAGTCTATGGATTCAGCGTATAAACGCCGGTGCGCGCGAACATGGACTAACCTACTCGCAGTTCCGGAATGGCCTCAGCAAGGCCGGGGTCGAGATTGACCGCAAGGTTCTCTCCGATCTCGCAGTCCGGGAGCCAGCGGCGTTTAAGGCATTGGTGGAACTGGTCCAGGCTACTCTCGCCAAATCCGCTTAACGCTTCGAAACCGTGTTTTGAGCATTTTGGAAACCGGAGCCAGCCTGCTGTAGGCCACTCGTTCGCCGTATGAGGGAACGCTAACAACCGATGAACGACCTGGATAGACTGCGATCCGAGCTGATGGCCGCGATTGCCGATGCTGCCGACGTGGCGGCACTCGAGCAAATTCGGGTTTTGGCACTTGGTAAGAAGGGCCGCATCACGTCGATGATGAAGGACCTAGGCACCTTGGACGCTGATGAGCGCAAGGCGTTCGGCCAGGCGCTCAATATTCTGAAAACGGACATCGCTAAAGCGATAGGATCGCACCATGACGATCTTTCGTCAAAAGAACTCGACGCTCGGCTGATGGAAGAGCGTGTCGATGTAACTCTGCCGGCACGTTCCGAACAGCAAGGCCGTATCCATCCCATTAGCCAGACCATCGACGAGGTAGTGGCAATTTTGGGTGAGATGGGTTTTACGGTGGTCGAGGGGCCTGACATTGAGGACGATTGGCACAACTTCACCGCCCTCAACATCCCGCCCGACCATCCTGCCCGCCAGGAACATGACACCTTCTATCTGCCGGGCAACAGCGATGATGAACGCGTAGTGCTGCGCACTCATACCTCGCCGGTGCAAATCCGTACCATGCAGATGACCGAGCCGCCACTGCGGATCATAGCGCCAGGCCGCACTTATCGTTGTGATGATGACGCGACCCACTCGCCCATGTTTCACCAAGTTGAGGGTCTGGTTGTCGACGAGACCACCCACATGGGCCATTTGAAGGGGTGTTTGATCGACTTTTGCCGCGCGTTCTTTGGTATCGAGGACCTTCCGGTGCGGTTCCGCCCCAGCTACTTCCCGTTCACAGAACCGTCTGCTGAAGTCGACATCGGTTGCACCCGTGAGGGCGGCGAGTTTCGTATCGGCCATGGCGACGACTGGATGGAGATTCTGGGTTGCGGCATGGTCAACTCTCGCGTACTCGATAACTGCAATATCGATTCGACCCGTTATCAGGGCTTTGCGTTTGGTCTCGGTATTGAACGAATGGCTATGCTAAAATATGGAATTCCAGACCTGCGTACGTTCTATGAGTCGGATTTGCGGTGGCTCCGTCATTACGGTTTCAGCGCGCTCGATGTTCCGAGCATGGTCGGAGGGCTCAACCGATGAAGTTCACGTTGAGCTGGCTCAAGGAGCACTTGGACTCCGATGCGACACTCGACGAGATCACCGAGCGCCTGACCATGGTCGGGCTCGAGGTCGAAAAGGTCACCGAACGAGCCCGCGGCATGGAGAGTTTCGTTGTCGGCTATGTGGTCGATGCCAAGCAGCACCCAGACGCCGACAAGCTCAGCGTTTGTCGGGTCGATAACGGTTCCGAGACCATCGAAGTTGTCTGCGGTGCGCCTAACGTGCGCACTGGTATGAAGGGCGTCTTTGCGGCCTCCGGTTCTTATATTCCGGGAACTGACTTGACCCTGAAGCCAACTAAGATCCGTGGCGTCACCAGCAACGGCATGCTTCTTTCCGAGCGCGAGATGGACCTTAGTGACGATCACGACGGTATCATCGAGTTGTCGGACGATGCGCCGGTTGGTGCCTCGGCGGTTAAAGTCATGAACCTCGATGATCCAATCATCGAGATCGCCATCACGCCCAATCGCGGAGATTGCCTTGGCGTGCGCGGCATAGCCCGCGACTTGGTGGCGGCCGGGCTTGGCGACCTGAAACCGTTGCCCAACGGCCCTATTCGCGGAACCTTTGAGAGTCCTATCGGTGTTCATCTCGATTTCGACAGCGATACAGCTGACGCCTGCCCCTATTTTGTCGGCCGCTATATCCGCGGAGTCCAAAACTGCGCTAGCCCAATCTGGCTGAAGGCCCGGTTGCGCGCTATTGGGCTGCGGCCGATCTCGGCTCTAGTCGATATCACCAACCTGTTAACCATGGATCTTGCCCGCCCGCTGCATGTCTTCGACGCAGACAAGGTCACTGGCAATATCTGCGTGCGCCTAGCCCAATTCGGAGAACAGCTTTTGGCGTTGGACGGCAAGGAATACGAGCTTGACGATGAGATGACGGTGATAGCCGACGACGAAAAGGTTGAGGGCTTGGGCGGTG
>PTLJ01000218.1 GCA_002938045.1 Alphaproteobacteria bacterium MarineAlpha3_Bin4 | reverse complement strand
CTATTTCAGCGAAACTTCAATTTGCAGTCAGAACATAAGAAGCATGTTGGTCGGCCATAATGGACGAAAGAGAACCACCTCGAAACAGTAAAAGATGGAAATCGCGTTTCCATGAATCCGCTAATTTAAAAAATCAGTCAGGGAGGCAATTGGAATGAGATTTTTGATTGTTTCTCGGCGTGGGTGAATGTGATTTCGACGATCTCGCCCGGCCGGTACATATGGACCTCTGCGGTGAAATCGGCGGAATTTCTGACCCTTCGTTCGCCGACGGCAGTTATAATGTCGCCAGCTTGGAGTCCGGTCTTGAAAGCGCCGCTGCCGCGGTCGATTTGAATGACCACGGCCCCACCGCCGCGCTGCAGCCGCTCGGCGGAAAGTTTACCGGTCGTCAGGCCTGGATTGCCGCGTAGCACCCGTCCATGGTCCCGAAGGTCTGTCACCACGCGGCGGACCAAGCGCATGGAAGATGCAAAATTGACGCCGACGTTGGCATCGCTCTCTTTAGTAAAGATGGCTGAAACCAGGCCAACCAAGCGGGAATGGTCGTCTATTAAGGCGCCACCGGACCCGCCCGGATTGACGGCTGCGTCTGTTTGAATAAAATCCTCAATCGTATTGAAGCCGGTTCCCGTACGGGCAACAGCCGATATGACGCCGCAGCTGACAGATAGACCAAGGCCAAACTGATTGCCGATAGCGCAAACCTTGTCGCCGATTCCTGGCGCCACCCCCGATTCCGGCACAGGCAGTTCTATCGGTGCTTTCATCAAGGCTATATCGGTGGGACGGTCGCGACCGACCACTTCGACCGGGATGATGCGACCGTCCTCGAACCGGATTCTCACTTTCTCCGCATTCCTTATGACATGAACGTTGGTCGCCAAGTAACCGCCCGGCAACACGGCCACCGCAGTGCCTTCAGGACTTTTTGCTCGCACGCCATTGCCGCGCGCACGCCGGTCTGGCCAATCGGGCAGAACGGATACCACTGAGTCCATGACCTGGGGAGAGATTGCCGGAGCGCAGGCAGTATTCAGGTAGACGGACGCCGTTACCAGGGCGGCCCAACGGAGGGTGTTGACTTTTCGGAATTCGGCCATTGTAACCACACCCAGATCGAACGAGCGTCCGCGCTTTTAGCATAGCGCGGTTCAAGCCGACGACAAAAAATGTGATAGCCTCACATCGACAGGTATTTGGAGAAAACTCTTGCCGATCTCACATCTACCGCGTGTAACGTTGGCCCATGCGCCGACTCCGCTTGAGGTGATGTCCAATCTCTCGACGATGTTGGACGGACCCAACCTCTACGTAAAGCGGGACGATTGCACGGGGCTAGCCATGGGCGGGAACAAGACACGTCAACTCGAATATTACTTCGGCGAAGCGCTCCAGCAGAGCGCCGATACGGTAATCATTACTGGCGCCGTGCAATCGAACTTTGTTCGTCAGGCCGCGGCAGCTGCGCGAAAGCTCGGAATGGATTGCGAAATTCAACTTGAACACAGGGTCGCGATTAAGGGCTTAGATTACGAAACGTCAGGTAACGTGCTCCTGGACCGTTTGCTGGGTGCAAAGATTCATACCTATACCGACGGCGATGACGAAGCCGGCGCTGATGCCGCTTTGGAGGAGATCGCGGATAATGTCGCCATTAGGGGCGGCAAGCCCTATGTAATTCATCTTAGCCCCGGTCATCCGCCGCTCGGGGCATTGGGCTATGTTGACGCGGCCTTTGAGCTTCTCGACCAGGCTGCTGAACGCGGAATCACAATTGATGCCGTCGTGCTGGGAAGTGGAAGCGCGGCGACCCATGCGGGTTTTCTCTCCGGCGTCCGCTACCGGAAAGACCCACTTAAGGTGGTCGGCGTTTGTGTCCGGCGGGGTGCCGATCACCAGGCGTCACGGGTGTTCAAACACTGCCAGGATGTCGAAAAACTGGCCAATTTTCTGTCCACAGTAACTGAGGAAGATGTAATTGTCCTCGACGACTACTTGGGGGTTGGCTACGGGCATTCGACCCCCGAAATGATGGAGGCGATCGCTCTAGCGGGTCGTACGGAGGGTTTGCTTCTTGACCCGGTTTATACAGGCAAGGTTCTAGCAGGGCTCATCGGGCTGGTTCGGGACGGTACGTTTGTTGCCGGTGAAAACGTAGTTTTCCTCCACACAGGTGGTACGCCTGCCCTGTTCGGCTACCGAAGCCTGTTCGACGATATGTAACGGATTTTCGAACCGGGCCTTGAGGTCGGTACCGCCATGAAGTTCGCCAAGACGATCCATCTAGACGTATCGGACGCCAAAGCTTTTCCTCACGCGGCTAGGACTGGAGAATGGGCCGTCGCTGGCACCTTTGCCTTTACCGAGGCTGAACCCAGGTTGTTTTCTAACAAGGAGCGGTTGGCCTTCCGTAATGGCTGGCTTGGCTTAGAAAGCTTTGGCCGCGCAACCTTCGTCGAGGTTGCTTTAATTCCAGAACAACAGTTCGAAGATGTTGTTCGCAGGTTAGGGGCGCACTTACGCGAAGCCTACCGCGCGCCGGATATGCTGGCGGCAGTTGAGGCAGCGCGTCACGAAGTGAAGGATATGGCCGGGCTTTGCGACCATCCAGCGGGGACCCTTCTTTCCATAGAACGGCAATTTACTGACGAGGGCATCGACGAAATAGTACGCGTTATTCCGCCGCAGGGCGATGGTGCCCACGCACGCATTTGGGAAGTGGTCGAGGACAAAGATACGTAATCTTATTCGTAGAAGATTGGTGTGCCCGGCAGGGTTCGAACCTGCGATCCCCAGATTAGGAAACACAGGGATATAACGAAGAACACCATACAGATGGTATTAATTCAGAAATTTTGAAAACTTACACCGAACTCAAAGGCAGGGTATTAGAAATAAACCCCAATGTAATTTTCTAACCCAACCAAATACTATATTTCCATCAAACGACGCAAAAATTATGCATACATCATCACTCGAAAAAAGAAGATGAGATATTTGTAATATCGCCTGAGGAGGAAACGCGAGAAGAGGTTATACCTGATGAAGTGGTTGAGGAGGTTATACCTGATGAAGTGGTTGAGGAGGTTAT
>PTLJ01000217.1 GCA_002938045.1 Alphaproteobacteria bacterium MarineAlpha3_Bin4 | reverse complement strand
CAGTATGTCGCGCTTGAGATTATAGGCCAGCAAAGGCGAAGGGCATCGTCAAGATCCGGAGCGGCGAGCAACCCGGTATCAGAGGTGATCTTGGAACCACGGAATTCCAGCGCCGGACAGCGGTCGAAGTCCAGCCTATTTTGATTCACTCGTCGAGTGTACTATACCAACCGCCCCATCGATGCCTCAAGATGTTGATTCTTAAGATAAAATTACCATCTCTCGGCCCGGAATATTGGGTTCTCCTGGGAAATGGGAGTTTAATCATGCCGCAATGCCCCCTTGCCGATACGCTACAACAATCTAACAGATTTCCGCATAAGCGCGGGCGAGCACGCAAAACTCCTCGACGTCGAGGTCCTCGGCACGCGCCGTCGGATCGATGCCGAGCGCCGCGGGATTGAGGCCCAGTTTCCGTAGACTGGCGCGCAACATCTTTCGCCGCTGTCCGAACGCCGCCGCCGTAACAGCCTCCAAGGCTGGCCACGACGCTAGCGCCAACGGCTCCGGCCTGGGGAAAAGGGTTACCACCGACGACGCCACCTTCGGCGGTGGCGTGAAGGCGGTGTTTGAGACATTGAAATCGTGTCGGGCCTCGCAAAGCCACTGTGTCACGACCGACAAACGGCCATAGGCTTTTGACCCGGGCGCCGCCGTCAAGCGGTCCCCGACTTCCTTCTGGAACATCAGGGTCAAGCGGTCAATGTTGTTGATGCGTTTCAGCCAACGCAGCAACAAGGGCGTCGCAATGTTGTACGGAAGATTGGCGACAATCTGGCGTGGCGGCGGTGTTAGGGCCTCGACGTTGATTTCCAGGGCGTCGCCTCGAATGATCTCAAACCGGCCAGGGTAGGCCGCCGCCAACTCGTCAAGAGCGGCGATGCAGCGTTCGTCCTTTTCGATGGCGGTAACCTTCGTGGCGCCGGTATCGAGAAGGGCGCGGGTCAATCCGCCAGGTCCTGGACCGACCTCGATCACGTTGACGCCCTCCAGGTCACCGGCGGCCCTGACGATGCGGCCGGTCAGGTTGAGATCGAGAAGGAAGTTCTGACCCAATTTGCGCCGCGCTTCCAAACCGTAGCGGCGGATAACATCGCCTAATGGCGGAAGCGCCGGCGCCATTCTTATGGGGCCGCTCGTTGTTTTGCCATCGCCGCCGCCAGGCGTATAGCCGCAACTAGGCTCGCTTCGCTGGCTTGGCCGGACCCAGCGATGTCAAAGGCGGTGCCGTGGTCCGGCGAGGTACGGATCAACGAAAGCCCGAGGGTGACGTTGACAGCACCATCAAAATCCAATGTCTTGATCGGGATCAGGGCTTGATCGTGATACATGCAGACCGCCGCGTCGTAAGCGCCGCGAAGACGAGGGCTGAACATCGCGTCCGGTGAATACGGCCCCGTGGCTTCAATGCCCACTTCGCGAAGCTTGGCAACCGCAGGCGTGATAATCTTCATTTCCTCGCTACCCATGGCACCGTTTTCGCCGGCGTGGGGGTTGAGGCCGGCAACCGCGAGCCGTGGTTCACGAATGCCGAAATCACGGACGAGCGCCTTGGCGGCGATAGTCCCATTCTTGACGATAGCCTCGGTCGTCAGAGAGTCAATCGCCTGGCGCAATCCGACGTGGATGCTGACCAGTACCGTCTTCAATTGATCGCAAGCGAGCATCATGACCGGGGTGGATTCCGAATTGGAAAGGACAGCCAGATATTCTGTGTGGCCCGGATGGTCAAAGCCGGCATCGTATAGCGAGAGCTTATGAATCGGATTGGTGACGACGGCGGATGCGTCTCCCCGGCGCACTAGTTCAACGGCGCGCTTAATCGATTGGAGAACGGATTTCGCGTTGGCCGGTAGGGGTTCGCCGGGTCGCGGTATTTCGGCCACGGGATGATCAATCACTGGAAGGGCTTCAGCAAATACCCCGACGGCTTCGTCTGCGGTCTCGATCTTGTGGATAGGCACGTCCAGCGCCAGGGCCTGCGCGATTGCTTCCAGCCTGTGGCAGTCGTCGATAACGAAAAACGATGGTGCGCCGAACTTCTTTCGGCGCCAGGCCTTGAGGGTGATCTCACCGCCGATGCCCGCTGGTTCACCCATGGTAAGCGCGAGTGGCCGGGAGAACGGTTGCGTTGCCCTACTGCCGCCGGCAGAGCTTGATCCTGCGCTCACAATCTAATGTCCACGAACGCGGCACGGCGCAAATCGCGCAAATATCTCCGCGCCGCGTGGGCAAGCTGCTCGTCGAGCAGCCGTTTTTGGACATGCGTGCGATGGTCGGTGATGCGTGTAGCCTCTGACGGCGCTTGCACTTGATTGCATATCATGAGAATGATGACACCGTCGTTCGTCCGCATCGGCGGACTCGGTTTTTTGGGCGGCAGTCCATCGATTAGCAAGCGTAACTGAGGCGACAGATCCACCAACTTTATGTGCCCGAGTCGGCCCGAGAGGGGCGATCCGGACTCTTTTCCGAACAAGACCATTTCATCGCAATTCGTCGCATGCTTTGCGACGTTTCTTCCTGCCTGCATGCGGGCGGTCACGGCATCGGGTGGGGAGCCGGGCGGGACCGGGATATGGACTTGATAGAGATCGACGACGGTTTCCGCTTTCGGCTTGTCCAAGCCGGCGGCGATCCGTCTATCACGCAGCAAGAGGATGTAATAACCATCCTGCGTCCGTATTGCATTCGAAATTTGTCCCGTAGTTATGCCCTGGACGGCGTCATCGAGTGTCTTATCCAATTGACCAACCGTGATCCATCCGAGATCGCCGCCGATAGCGGCCGTCGGGCTTTGTGAGAAACTTCGCGCCACGGCATCGAAAGGGGCGCCGGATTTTATCTGCTGAATAAGCCGATTAGCCAAATTGGCTACGTCTGATTCGGCTGCTGCTGTAGCGAAAGGAAGGAATATCTCCGAAATCAAGTTCTCGGGCTTACCCTTGTTTTGTTCGATCTCGGCCAACATCTCGTCAACTTCATCATCACTGATTTGGATTCGATAGCTGAATTGCAAGCCGATCACCCGTTGCCACGTGAGGTCGGTTTTTATTTGTTCGATCAATGCATTTTTGTCGATTCGATTACGTTCGAGATAGGCATCGAATCCACCCGTTTTGAC
>PTLJ01000216.1 GCA_002938045.1 Alphaproteobacteria bacterium MarineAlpha3_Bin4 | reverse complement strand
AGCTTCCGCACCGCGCGCCTAAGCCTAGTCGACCGCGGCTTTCATTACGCAATTGCCCATGTGCGCGGCGGTCAGGAACGCGGCTACCGCTGGTACCGGGAAGGGCGGCGCGAGCAGAAGACCAACACCTTTACCGATTTCATCGCCGCCGCCGAGTGCCTGATCGAGAATGGCTTTTCCCGCGTGGGGCGAATCGCGGCGCATGGTGGTAGTGCCGGCGGGCTGCTGATGGGGGCGGTCGTCAACATGCGGCCCGATCTATTTGGTGCAGTCGTCGCCGACGTGCCGTTCGTCGATACGCTCAACACCATGCTTGATGCCGATCTACCACTGACACCGCCTGAATGGCCGGAATGGGGCAACCCGATCGAGGATCACGTCGCCTTCGAGACAATTCGCGCCTATTCACCTTACGACAACGTGGCAGCCGAGGACTATCCGCCAATCTTTGTCACCGCCGGGCTAACGGACCCGCGGGTAACCTATTGGGAACCAGCAAAATGGGTAGCAAGGCTGAGGGCGTTGAAGACCGACGACAACCTGTTATGTCTAAAAACTAACATGGACGCCGGCCATGCCGGCGCATCGGGACGTTTTGACAACCTCAATGAAGTAGCACTGGCCTACGCCTTTGTGCTCAAGGTAATGGATGTATCTCGGGGGCGGCGAACGCGAAGCCTAGATCGACGCTCCCAGCAAGAATAGAGATGACGCCTCAATCAATCGACGCCGACAAACTCCGAGCCGCACCATCCAAACTAAAAGATGTCGAGAACGCGCTCGGGTGGGCGTCCAATACAGGCCATGTTGCCGCTGACGACTATTGGCCGTTGCAACACACGCGGATTGGCGACGATGGCGTCGATCAATGCGTCGCCCTCGAGCCCTGGGTCGAGACCTTCTTCTTTTGCTTCCATGGTGCGAAGAATGTCGCGTGGCCCGAGGCCTAACTTGGCGAGAATCCCCTTCAGCTGACCGGAGCTCGGCATGTTGTCAAGATATTCGACGATGGACGGCTCGACGCCGTTGTCGCGGAGTAATGCCAAAGTCTGACGTGATTTACTGCAGCGAGGGTTGTGGTAGATGGTAACGCTCAACGATGGGTCTCCTCGCGGTCTTGCAGCATGATGCCGTGGGTCCGGTTCCGAGCGCTCCTATCCGGCCGTTTTGTTTTCCTTCGGCAGGACGAAGATTTCAGGTTGATTTGCAAGCGTAGATTCAACGTAGACGGACTGGCTAGGGAAAGCAAATTCGGCACCTGCGCTCTCAATGATCTCCTTGATGCGATAGGCTAGGTCTTCCTTGACCTTTAGGAATTCGCCCCAAACCGTGGTCTTGGTGAAACAGTAAATCATGATGTCGATCGAGGAATCGTTAAAGCTGTCGATATGAACGTAGGTCGATATCTCCGAAGGGTTAGCAAAATTATCACTGTCGACAATATACTTTTCGATCGCATTGCGGATCTGGCGTAATTGCTCGATGGTGGTCCGATATTCGACGCCGATCAGCCAAGAAATGCGGCGATGGGTGCGCCCGGAAAAGTTAGTTACCGCAGTATCCGAAAGCTTAGCATTGGGAACCAATACGGGAGCCTGGTCGAGGCGGCGGACTACGGTGGAGCGAAAACCGATGCTCTCGACGACGCCTTCGACGGTGTCCTCGACAAGGATGTAATCACCCTTGCGGAAACGCTTCTCACCGAGGATAAGAATGCCGGAAATGAGATTTTTGAACAGGTCCTGGGCGCCAAGCGCGACGGCGACGCCGAACAGTCCGGCACCAGCGATGATGGGGCCGACCTGAATACCCCAAATTTGCAGGATTGTCGCTGCGCCGACCAGGACGACGGCGACCTTAACCGCTTTGACTAGCCAGTCGACGAGTTCCTGCGTGAACACACGTTCGAGCTGGCGCAGACCCCGGCTCGCCGGTTGAACTACGCGCCAGAACCCCCAGAAGATGACGAAGGCGATCAACGAACGCACGATGTTGTCGCCGATGTTTTTGAAGGTGTCTTCGAGGGCCAGGTGCTCAAATGCGAAGAACGCACCGAGCGCCACCGGGATCAAGCGAATTGGTTCTCTCAGCGCGGCGATGATTTCATCGTCGAGATGGCTACGCGTGCGTTTTGCCAGCATTTTCAACCAGTCTAAGACGAAACGCGTTAAAAGACCGCGCAAAAGGAGAAAAAGGGCAAAGACCAGAATGGCGATGCCGATGCGCGCGATATCGAAGCCGAGGAAGCCCTGATCCCAGACCTCAACCACAAGGCCCCAGAATTTTTGTAGGTCCTGCATACCGCTATCCTGCGTCCCCCGGGGGTCCTCACATAGACCTAAACCCCCAGAGAATCAAATGACAATAGGCGTTT
Source organism: Alphaproteobacteria bacterium MarineAlpha3_Bin4 (assembly GCA_002938045.1). Taxonomy (GTDB): domain Bacteria; phylum Pseudomonadota; class Alphaproteobacteria; order Rhodospirillales; family Casp-alpha2; genus PTLJ01. Next base: position 805 of record PTLJ01000216.1, on the reverse strand, counting down.
GGGGTATCGCTCCGGTTTCATCAGCGAAGTTGTCTAAGGTATGCTGCCTTGGCGGCGACATTCTTCTGCTTCAGGCTGACGCAGATGGTCCGGGCCGAAACACCGCGCCGATGCAAAGAGCTCACTCTGACGGCGGTGTAGACGCGTTGTCTAACAGCTCAACCGAATGGTGGCGCGATCAGCTTTGGACAATCGCTACGCCCTCGTCGCGGTCGGTGCCGTGATAGCAGGCCGAGCGCTCCACCTTTTGCATCATCACGCGGGGGAGGTTGGCGCCCGAGTTTGTGTCCGCTGCGAGTAGTGAGGCGCTGCATTTCCAAGATATTTTGCCATCGCATTGCAGGCGTTAGCCAGCGACGCACCCTGGCTTATTTCTGTCCCGCCATGGCCGAGGAAGGTTTTAACGGCAAATGCTGGTCAGCCAAGATGAGGCCGGCTATATAGGGTGCAATCCTCTAACCAACCGACGACAGCCATGAACCTCACCGACAATAAAAACTGGATCGGGCTATGGACCCTTTACATGCGCGAGGTCCGCCGTTTCCTCAAGGTCTACACCCAAACCCTTCTGGCTCCGGTGGTGACGACGCTTCTGTTCCTGGCGATTTTCTCGTTGGCGCTCGGCGGTGCGGCGCGGAGTGTCGGCGGGGTGCCGTTCATGGTCTTCCTGGCGCCGGGCCTGATTATGATGTCGATCGCTCAGAACGCTTTTGCTAACACATCGTCTTCGATCGTCATCGCCAAAATCCAGGGCAACATCGTCGATACCCTGATGCCGCCGTTTACCGCCCATGAATTAACCCTC
>PTLJ01000215.1 GCA_002938045.1 Alphaproteobacteria bacterium MarineAlpha3_Bin4 | reverse complement strand
GCGAAGCGGTGGTCCGCGCCGGGCGATACCTAATCGCCAAAACGCTGTTGGAGCGTGGCGTAGCGAACGTTGATCCACTGTCGCCCGACAGCCCGCTGATCTTCTCGGCTGGTCCGTTCGCGGGCTCGAACTTCTCAAATGCCAATCGCCTCAGTGTTGGCTGCAAGAGTCCGCTGACCGGCGGCATCAAGGAAGCAAACTCGGGAGGTACATTCGCATTCGCTCTTGGTCAACTCGAGATCGCCGGGTTCACACTGTACGGCGCATCCGACGACTGGGTCGTAATTCGAATTACAAAGGACGGTAACATCACGTACGACACTGCCGGGCCGTATATGGGCAAAGGAAATATTGAGGCGGGGGCATTGTTGTTCGAGCAATACGGCAACAAAGTGAGTATCGGAATTTGCGGTCCGGTTGGCGAATATCAAGGACTGGTCGCCGGCATCGCCTTCACCGATCCAGAAGGCCGGCCAGTCCGGCTCGCTGCACGTGGTGGCGTCGGCGCGGTCATGGGATCGAAAAAAATAAAAGCGATCGTCGTTGACAAGGATAAGATGCCGACTTTCCACGACCGCAAGAAACTGATGGGATCGGTCCGCGACTATAACAAGATGCTAAGTGGAGACGCTGCAATCGAGGCGTTCGCGAAACTCGGCACCGCCATGGTCGGCGACTTCACAAATAACATTGGCGGCATCCCGACGCGCAACTTCTCGTCAGGCCAAATGGTGGCGAGCTCAGATGGGACATTTAAGCTCGGCGGCGACTACATCCGCGAAATCAACCTCGAGCGCGGTGGCGAGCCGACCCACGCTTGTATGCCGGGATGCATGATTAGATGCTCCAACATCTATGTCGACGAAAAGGGAGAAGAGCTGGTATCGCCGATGGAGTACGAGACCCTCGGCCTAATGGGAACCAATTGCGGGCTCGATGATCCCGATGACGTTGCCCGTCTTAACCACGTGGCCAACGACCTCGGCGTCGATACAATCGAAATAGGTGCCACTCTCGGCGTCTTGATGGAAGCAGGCGAGGGCGAGTTCGGCGATCCGCGGTTCATGGCCGAGGCACTCGACGACATGCGACGCGGTACCGAACGCGGCCGTATTCTTGCTCAGGGCACCGCGCGCGTCGGTGAACACTACAAAGTCGCCCGCGTGCCGGTGATCAAGAAGCAGGGCATCAGCGCATATGATCCCCGCATCATTGAGGTCACTGGTATCTCGATGATGGTCACTGCACAGGGCGCGGACCACACGACAGGCAACATTCCGGCATTCGTCTGCGATGGCAAGACGACCGAGGAGCTGACCGAAGCCAGTCTTGACATTCAGGCGCTTTGCGCTGCCGCTGATTCGCTGGGTCTATGTTTGTTTGGTCGCTCAGTGACCAACGTGCAGCTCGACTTCATGGTCGAAGCGCTCAATAATGCGCACGGTACCGAACTGGACGCATCGTTCTACCTGCAGATTGGTTACGAGGCGCTCCGCTACGAATGGGCGTTCAACAAGGAAGCCGGCTTCACGGAGGAGGACGACGAATTGCCCGCGTTCTTCTATGACGAGGCACTGCATCCTACCGGCAAGACCGCCCGCCACCACACGGCAGAAGTCAACCAGCATGTGCGAAAGCTGATGGATCAGCAGTTGGCTCAGTAGGCCAAGCCGACGGCACGTCACGAGATGCTCGATCGCCGACTTCTGGCGGGTGCCGGATTTGCGTTTTTGTCTGCAGCGGGGTTCTCCGCGCTGACGATATTCGCCGTCCTGAGTTACCGCGAGGGTGTCAACTCGCTAGGTGCGGTAATCGTCCGCTTCCCTGGCGCTATCATTGTACTCATCGCAATTTTGTTAGCTAGCGGCGTATCCATGCGTTTGTCGCGGCGAGATACACTGGTCTGCTGGTGTCTTGGTGTTCTGGTGGGCGCTCAATCCTACTCGCTCTACAAGTCATTTGAGGTCATTCCTGTTGGCCTGACCATGATCATCTTCTACGTTTACCCTCTCATCGTCGGCGTCGTCGCCGGTGTTACCGGTTTGGACCGGATGAGCCGCGCCCTCGCGATTGCACTAGTGACCGCATTTGCGGGTCTCGTCCTCGTATTCAACGTCTCAGACGCTGATCTGTCTGGAGCAGGCACGGTCTACGCCTTTCTGTCGGCAATATTTTGGGCCGGGATGACGTTACTCAGTGTGCGAGTGATGCGTGATTGCGATCCACGCGCCGTAAGCCTCAACATGCAGGTCTCAGCGGCAATGATATTTATCGTGATCTGGCTCGTCTCAGACAACGTCACACTACCGTCGAGCAACTTCGGCTGGGGGTCATTTCTCGCGATGCCGGTCTGCTACGCGATAGCAATAACTGCGTTCTTCAGCTCAGTCTCGCTGATTGGCTCGGTGCGAACTTCGCTGTTCATGAATGTCGAGCCGATTGCGACCATCACCCTTGGCTTCTTCATACTCGGCCAGGTGCTGACGCTTTTGCAGTTGGCCGGTGCAGCAATGGTGATTAGCTCCATCTTTGCTCTCAAATGGGATGCTGATCGACGCATTTCGAAATCCGGGTAAGGCGAGATCACGCCGCTCGTGGCGCAGTTGCAAAGCGCGGTATAACTTCGTCAGCGAAAAGCTTCATTGAAATCTTCGCATTTTCAATATCGAGCATCTTCAAGTTAACCTGCAGCGAGGCGATATCGAAGCCGCCCATTTGGCGCGAATAGTCGGCGATCATGTCACAAATTTCGTCCGAGCTACCGATCAACGCGGCTGATTTTTCGCGCTGGGTATGAACGTCCTCCTTAGACAGGACATCAATGAGCTTGTCGTAGCCGGGGTAGTCCTTCGAGCTGGTTCCCGTTCCCCAATCGGAGGCCGCGTCGGTAAGGGTCTGAAAATAAGCCCTGACGTCAGGGCCCGCTTCCTCGATTGCCTGCTCGGTGCTAGACGCGCAATACATCATGAAGGCTAGCGCTACTTTACCATGACCAGGATGACCGGCTGAGCTCCATGCTTCGCGGTAGACCTCCACTAGTTCGCGGAGTTTGGCCCCGCCAATTGGGTTTCCCATGAGGTGGAAACCGTTGCGCCCGGCAAACTCGAATGTTTCAGGCGTCTGCAGTGCAGCCACCCAGATTGGCGGGCTCGGTTGCTGCGTCGGGCGAGGCAATGAAGTCACGTTCT